>JBDOMX010001136.1:0-6171 GCA_039831615.1 Planctomycetaceae bacterium | reverse complement strand
TGACCAGCCACGAGTTCGATCAGCACTTCGCCGCGTGCTTCGCGTGCTTCGCTGGTGATCTCACAAATCCCCTCGACGCCGCGGACCGCCTCTTCAATCGGTCGCAGGATGCCCTGCTCCACCTCCGATGGTGCCGCACCGGGATAGCCAACGTTGACTTCGACAATATCAAGCTGAAACTGCGGAAAGACTTCCTTCTGGATGTTCACAGCCGACCACAGCCCGCCGCCGATCAGGATCATCATCAACAGATTGGACGCAATGCGGTTTCGGGCCATCCAGCCAATGGGACCACGGCGCAGATCAGTGGCTTCCTGAAGCCGATTCAATCGGTTGCCTCCTCGTCGGAGGTTGACGTGTTTTGTTCGGGCACGTTATTCGTTTCGCTCTGATCAATCTTACGCAAACCGACACCAGTGGCCACGGTCGCCAGCGTCGTCGTGACAACTTCTTCACCACTCTCCAGCCCCGTCCGGATGAATGCGAATTCGGCATCGCGAAAGACAACCTCCGTTTCACGAATCTCAAGTTTGCCGTCCTTCATTACCCAGACTGTGTCCTTTTCCCGAACATGTCGGCGACTCAGTCGAACGACATCTTCAATCGGCCGGCCTGCGATTTCCGTTTCAATCAGGCTGCGAAGAATCAACGGGGGAACATCGGACTCCAGTCCCAGCGGGTCGGTGACAGTGATCAGGACACGCGCGAGACGCGATTGCTGATCCAGCGTGCCGATCATGCGCGTGACCCTGGCCGAACGATTGACTCCCGGAGGCCACACGTCGGGATTGCGGAGGGTCACTGCGGAACCCTGACCGTCGGATCGCTCGAACTGAATCCACCGCAGACTGCGGACGGGCACTGCGGCAAAGACCCAGTATTCCCGGACGCCCACGAGGCGTGCCAGCTCATCACCGCGTGCGACCTGGGACCCCACGTTGACAGAACGGCTCAGGATCTGAGCGTCAAACGGCGCGAACACGCGGGTGCGCTGGAGCTCCAGTTTCGCCCTCTCAACGACCGCCCTGGCGGCGCTGACTTCGGCACGGATCGAAGCGATTTGCGGCTCACGCAGTACAAGTGCACGATTGGTGTCGTCAATCGTGCACTGCAGCATTGCCAGTTCTTTTCTGGCAAGGCTTTGTCGGCCCTGCTCAATTTCCAGAGACGCCTCAGTCTGCTCCAGCTCACTTTCGCGAATCGACAACGCGTTTTCAAAGTCGGCCGGATCAATGCGGAGCAACAGGTCACCCTCGTGCACCATTTGACCGGGGGCAAATTCAGTCGAAAGCTCAATCAGCTGTCCCTCAACGCGGGGACTCAAAATGATGTCCTGCGCGGGCTCAACCGCTCCGAGAACCACGATGCGAGGCGAATAACTGCCGCGTTGAACGGAGACCGTTTTCACAAGTGCCGCTGACTTGCGCGTGGCGTTGATTTTTTTTTTGCAGTCGATTCGGTTCGATTGATCACCACAACCGCCGCGACGGACGCGGCAAGAATCACAAGGCAGGTGATCGTTGAACCGGCGATGCGCAGCCAACGCCGCTCGGGCCGCTGTTGAGAGGAGTCACTCATCCATCGAAACAAACCAGTCCCGAAACAGCGTTTCCGGACGCTCTGCCACGTTCAGCACTGAACCCGTCAGACTAATGCGGGGATATTGCGCACTGACTGCCGCCGCGAGATCACGGTCGGCAGCTCTGAACGCCAGAAACTCTCTGCGAACGTCCGGTCGCCGGTTCAGCAAATCCGAGGGCAGCCCGGTGCGCGGCAGCGGCGGCAGTTTCGGCAGATTGGCCCACCGCTTGTAGTCGGCCGATTGCGGCGGTTGTCCCTGCAGTACGGACAGCTGATGTTCCAGCGTTTCAACCCGAGCCCTGACAACCACCATCTGCTCATGCGTTGACTCCAGCAGTTGCCTCTGCCGGAAAACGTCAGCACTGCGGACAAATCCACGACCAAACCGCAGCTCCATGGTCTCCAGCCCGATTTGGTTGGTTTCGATCTGCTCGTCGAGCAAGTCCAGCTGAGCGTGCGCTTCGATGAGAGAAAACCAGGTGCGGGCGACTTCTGCCGTTAAGGTGAGGGCCGCCGCATGATAATCGGCGTTCGCTGCGGAAGCTCGCAGACGCTCTGCATCGACGCGCGACTCGATCTGCCCCCAGAGATCCACCTGATAGGCCGCATCAACGCCCCACGTCAGGATCGATCGATCGTCGCCGGGACCGAAGGTGCTGTCGCTGCTTTCGACACCGTCGAGATCGGGCCACAGGTCCGATGATTCGCGGCGGGCCAGAGCTCGCGCGGCCCGCAGCCTCTGCAGGGCAGCGGCCAGGCTGTAAAGGGACTGCAGAGCCAGACTGACCTGCCGATTCAATGTCGGATCCTCGAAGCTCGTCCACCACCGATCGGGCATGTTCGCTTCCCCGTCCACAGAAAACGGAGCGGATCCCTGCGTTCGAAGTATTGGGGCGACATCGTGATACTTGCAACCTGACAGTCCCGGCAACAGCAAGGCAAACATTGCAACCATCAAACGCGTGCGCGCATGCGAACCCGCAGGCATGCTGCGTCACTCCAGCCGAAGCACGTTCGACGCGGGCACACGGTGCAGCAAATTGGTTGAGCCATCGCCGCGGGTCGGGCCGGACCAAACTGAGGAAAGCGATAGTCAATGTCGTCGCCGCAATCGTGCTGCCAACACAAGGCCGCTGCTCGCGACAAAGGACGGGATTGTAAACCGCCGCAGCCCGTGAATCGACGGGTACAACGCAATCAGTTGCACCCGCGCGGTGGATGGAATGTGATCACCTCAAGTGCGGACATCGCTGGTCAGTCACGCAGAGCAAGTCCACAGAAAGTATAGAACTGATCGAGCCGAATCACGCCACCGGTCAAGACGTTGCACGTCGAGAGTTTTGGCCTTCTAACCAGAATCATTCAGTCCGAATCCCGGCCGGACCGAGCAAGCCCTTGCTGCGCCGGAACTTCGGTCGCAATGTTGTTAGAATTCACCCGCGCACCCTGTGGTTTGGCATTCGATGGATTTGCACCGTTCCGGCAACACTTGCGACCTGCGGTCCGGCCTACGTGAATAATTCGGGCTACCGACCATCACGAATAACGGATCAATTCTCCGCAGCCAACATCAAACGCACCCGATTCGCCGCTTCGCGGCAGTCCGTCCGGCGTCCCGAGGCGTACTTCGGCAAAAAATGGTGGTCTGTTCAGTATCCGCTGGAACCAGGGCGGAAGGTGTGTTCCTGTGTCGTCGGCTGCCAGCAGCCGAAGCAGATGTTACAATATTCACACCCGGAGAATTGATGCCTTTCGACAAACAGCCTTCTGATCCCGATGATGCGCTCACGCGCGAGCTGAACGTGAGCAGTGGACGCTTTGAAGCTGCGTGGAAATCTGAGTTGTCGCCGAGAATTGAAGAATTCCTGGCATCACTTTCGGAGGAACAGCACACCGACCTGCTGCTGGAACTGATCCGGCGGGACATGGGTCAACGTTCGAGCCGCGGCCAGTCACCCACACTGGACGAATCTACAGCTCAGTGTTCAGAACATGCCGCATCGATTCGTGAAAAACTGAACTCGCTGCTGCCAGTGAAACAGGCCGGAAGCCATGCGTCACCGGATCCGACGACCTTGTCGGTTTTACCGGCTGCAACCACGCATGAACTGCTGTCGCGTCAGATCGGTCCCTATCAAATCCTGCAGGAACTGGGGGAAGGTGGCATGGGGCGGTGTACATGGCTGATCAACTCCAGCCAGTGCGTCGGCGGGTTGCATTAAAACTGATCAAGTCAGGCATGGACAGCAAACAGATCGTGGCGAGGTTTGAGGCGGAACGCCAGGCGCTGGCCATGATGGATCATCAACACATCGCGAAAGTTCTGGATGCGGGAGTCACGGACGACGGCACTCCGTACTTTGCGATGGAGCTGGTTCAGGGAATGCCGATCACCGACTATTGCGATCAGGAGCGACTGAGTATCGTCGATCGCCTGCAGCTCTTTGTGCAGGTCTGTCGAGCCGTGCAGCACGCTCATCAAAAGGGCATTATGCATCGAGATCTGAAGCCGTCGAACATTCTGGTGACTCAGCACGATGGTGAACCGGTGGCCAAGGTGATTGATTTCGGTCTGGCAAAAGCGCTGCAGTCGGACCAGCGCCTGACCGACAAGACGTTGTTCACAGAGTTTGGCCGCGCTGTGGGGACGCTGGAGTACATGAGTCCTGAACAAACAGAAATGAACGAACAGGGACTCGACACCCGCACCGACGTGTATTCGCTTGGCGTAACACTTTACGAACTGCTCACAGGATCCACACCGGTGGGGCGCGATCGCGTCCGCACGGAAGCCGTGTACCGAGTGCTGGAGCTGATTCGGGAGGAAGAAACGCCACGTCCGAGTCGTCGTCTGTGCGAGTCAGGAGAGGCGCTTACCGGAATCTCGAAAGCACGTCGAGTCGAGCCGCATCGGCTGACCGGCATTTTAAAGGGTGAACTGGACTGGATCGCGTTGAAGGCCCTGGAGAAAGATCGTGAGCGGCGGTACGACGGTGCCGGTTCGCTGGCGGATGATGCACAGAACTATTTGAACGGCGACGTGGTCACCGCTCGTCCGCCGTCGACCGGCTACAAACTGCGGAAAGCGATTCGCAAACACCAGGCGGCATTCATATCGGGAACTCTGTCTGTCTTGTTGCTTATGGCCGGACTCATCGGCACCAGCAGCATGTGGTTGCGCGCCCGGCAGCAATCTGAACGCGCGGACCATCAACGCAGAATCGCCGAAGAGGAACGTACCAAAGTGACCCGCCAGCGCAGCGGTGCCACTCGACAATTGCATGTCTCACAGATGAATCTTGCTCAGCGGGCCTGGGACGACAACAATGCCGGTCGAGCCCGGGATCTCCTTGCAGGCCAGCGTCCGGAACAGACCGGCGGTGTCGACCTGCGCGGCTGGGAGTGGCACTACCTGAACCGGTTGACCCACAGCGAACTTCATGTCCTGCCGGTCCGGGCTCTCAGCGTGGCATTCAGCCCGGACGGAAGTCTTCTTGCTACCGGAGACGACGCAGGTGTGCTCAGAGTATGGACCGCGGATGGGACTCAGGACATTTTCACAATCGCGGCACACGAGGGACGGATTCGGCCCGTTGCGTTCGGCCGTGATTCCAGTCATCTGGTGACCGCCAGCCGCGATGGCACGGTGAAGTATTGGAACATCAAGACAGGTGAGCTGCTCCATACTTTTCCCGGAAGCACAGGTCACTCCTTCGGCTGCGCCTTGAATCCGGACCGGACTCAGCTGGCGATTGGAACCACCAGCATTGTCCTTTGGGAGCTGAACACTGGTCTTCAGCTCAGGACGCTCAGCGAAGGGACACAGCAATTCGACAGCCTCGCTTTCAGCCCCGACGGCCGCCACCTCGTATCGACCACTGAACATGGCAGTGCAGCCAGCGTGTGGGATGTGGACACAGGACAGGAGATTCGCAGGATTGACGGACCCAAGTCGTCAGTAACCAGCGCAACATTTTCGCCTGACGGCCGCACTTTGATCCTGGGAGGCTATCGCGGTTCTTTAAGTGCCTGGGACGTGGCAACCGGCACGGAACAGGCGAAATTTGAGGGCCACCTGAACAACGTCACTTGTCTTGTTTTCTCGATTTGTCGTATGCAGCAATAACCGCACTGGCTGGATCCGGCGAATTACCACCACGGTAATAGGTCTTCTCGATGGAAAACGCGCCCCTCGCGTAGGGAAGCGCATATAAGTCAGCTTCAAACTGCTGACCATCGTTCTTGGTGATTAATACGGTTGCGAACCATTCCCATAGCGACGGTTTGGGATCGACTTGCGCTGGTAGCAATCTAGTACGAATTTCCATCCAGTCTTCTGGCGTCGCAGTGAACTCAACGTCATCAAGTTCTGGATGATCGAATTTTATTGCGACCGTTTTCACGTCCCTGACATCGGGCAGGGGCGTGTCTCGTTCACTCGTGTCAAGGGCAGTGGGTGGTGAATGGCAGCCGACAGCGACGGTCATCAATAGAAGCGTTGTTGTGACCAGGCGTTGCATCGGACGGTCTTTTTGTGATGACCTTTTCACTTATTGCCATCTAACGGTTGGCAGCACCGAGCACGGGCAG
>JBDOMX010000927.1:0-1530 GCA_039831615.1 Planctomycetaceae bacterium | reverse complement strand
CGCCGAATTCGTGGACCAGTGTGAAACTGAGTGTGGGGCTCGACCTTGAGGAAGGCCGAATTGAAGCCGCCACAACGCGGCTTGATCGGTATCTTTCTTCAGCAAAGGTTTCAGTCGGGCGTGTGAAACGCATGCAGCAGGTCGCCGGTTTGCTGGCTGAGCTGTCGTCGTCTCCGCAACTGCCGGAAGCTTCCGGAATTGCGGCCTTCAGGAAAGCTGATGCGATTTACCAGGATCTGATCGCACACAGTAATCGTTCAGTACCCGCCTATGCACGTTTGATGGCCCGTCAAGGCAGTTTGAAATCGGCGCTCGATCTGTTGGAACGAAAAGAATCGGGTCTTCACAGACGCCTCCGCGCCGCATTCGGTGTGCAGTTGATTCAGCATGCTGCTCACGATGACCCTCAGGTGGAACGGGTTCACCGTTGGATCAGCGCCCTGCGGGAGAAGAATCCTGACACGGTTCCACTGATGCACATGGAGGCTGCCATCTGTCTGCGGCGACAACAGTATGACAAAGCCGTGGAGCTGATCCGCATGATCCTCAAACAGAGGCCTGAAGACGTCAATTCATTGAACAATCTGGCATGGATTGTGGGCACGCAGAATGGCGATCACCAAAAGGCGTTCGAACTGCTGGAAACAGCGGGCAACGTCGCCGGTGAGGCTGCATTTCTGCTCGACACGCGTGGACTTGTCTCGCTTGAGATGGGACGAATCGCATCGGCGCTCGATGACCTGGAAACCGCCTGGCGCCAGGACAATTCTCCTGTGACCCAATATCACCTGGCTCTGGCACTCTCTCGGTTTGGTGATACAGCCAGCGCCCAGGAACATTTCAACGAGGCACTCGCGGCAGGCCTGCACCCCCATATGCTGGAAGCCCCGGAAGTTGCCGAATTCGAAAAACTACAAAACCAGCTCGACTCCAGGCCGGACGTCGTCAACGAATAGAATTGGCAGAAGGGCCATGGATTCGGCCCTGCTTTGCCCCGCTCACTACGACGGGCCGTCGTTCTTCCGTTTCCGTTGGCGATACAGTTGCGGATCAATGGCAGCAGCCAGCGTCTGGGTGTCCACATCGGTGCCGACGAAATTCGCCACGCGCGCCGCCACCTTGCCGGGATCCTCAATTGCCTGGCCGTGGGAAACTGCAAGTGTGGGGATCTGGTGCTGTCTCAGCACCTCGCGTGTCTGGGCCAATTGTCGCTGGAAGACGTTTTTCATCCGGTCATCGGCCAATGTGGAGCCCTGCTTACCATGCCGCTCCAGCATCGTGCGCTGGGAGGACAGGACCTCATCAATGTCGCGCTGCATGAAAATGACTCGGTAGGATAAACCCTGCGGTAACCAGGGGATCAGTTGCGCCACGATCTTGATCACTTTTCCCTGGGCATCCATGATCCATTCCGGGTTGTCGCGCAACTGCGTCGCCGCTTCCAGTTCGAAGTAGCCACGTGGATTATCTTCGTCCGCCTGCCGTTGCTCATCGGTCAGCGGGTCGAGTCCCGCCGCCTGCAGCATCTGC
>JBDOMX010000011.1:0-6209 GCA_039831615.1 Planctomycetaceae bacterium | reverse complement strand
CAGCAGCATGCCGATGCTGTTAACAACCGGATCGCCCAATGCAAGCTGAGCGGGTGTCATGTGTTTCTTGACCGTGGCCGCATCCGGTGTCTTCGCAGCGGGGGCCACACGCACCGGCAACACATCGCCAGTGCTGACGACGCGAAAGTCCTCGACACCAATGAATCCCCAGGGACCGGTGCTTTCATCGACGACTTCCAGTGTGACGACTTCTCCTCGCAATCCGATGAGAGAAAAGTGTTTTTCTTGCGGCGCGTTGTTGTTTACCGAAGTCATGCGCCCGTGCTGAGTGTTCTTGTGCCTGAGCGAGACATACGTCTTCGCAAGATCTCGGCCACCGTGTAATTTAAACGACAGTCTTACCGCGTCGTCAGGCACTTTGAAGCACTGGTAAAGCCTGCTGGTGTTTGCGCTACGGCGATCACCATATGTGGTGACGGCTTTAGTGTCCCCGCGGTCGAACAGTCGGATCGCGCCATCTTCACCCTCAATGGTCCATCCTTCGAAGCCTTTACTAAAATCCCCATTCGTCAACATTCGTGAGGTGCGTTCCGCCTCCGCTAACGCCTTCGCTAACGCCTCCGCTAGCGCCTTCAGCTCAGTTACTGATACCACGCGTTGCGGATTTGCCATGATCCTGCACCTCGGTAGCCGGGCTTTCAATTGCTGAACGCCGGCGGCTGTTACGTTGGTGTGCGTCAAATCCAACGAATTGAGATTCCTCAATCTGGCCAGATGGACCAGGCAAGCATCCGAAATATTTGTTCCATATAAACTCAGTAACCTCAGGTTTGTCAGGTCCTTTATCCGCTCCACTCCAGTATCCGTAATCCTGACGTTGTAAAGATACAGTGATGTGAGAGCTCTCATCCTTCCGACGTGGAACATACCTTCGTCGGTAACAGCGGTATGAGACAATGTGAGGTACGACAGTCGCGGGAGCCCCGTTAGGAATTCAAGCCCATCGTCTTGAACGTTCGTAAAATTCAAAGTCAAAGATCGCAGGTTTCTAAGGTCTTTCAAGTGCACGAATCCGGCGTCCGTGACCCCGGTCGCGTACAAGTTGAGAGTTTGAAGGAACTTCAGGCCAGCAACGTGACGAAGTCCCGCGTCTGTCACAAACGTGTGCGCGAGTGAGAGGGACTGCAACTGAGTCAGGTCTCGCAAATGGGAAAGCGATGAGTCTCTGATGCTGCCATTGTAATTTCCGTCGAATCCCGCTTCCTTCCAGAGTCGGCCGGCGCTGATTGACGAAACGTCCCCATTGAATCTACGTCCAACCAAAGCTCCAAGGCTCCTCATCTCATCTTCGATGGAATGATCGATTGTCAACGCAGGATTGCTCGTTCGCATCTTGCCAACAGCTTCGGCCGTGACTTGTGTGCCAAAAACACTCAGGCGTGAAACACGGGGAGAATTCGCGATTGCCAACAGACCGTTGTCCCCCACATTCGTTTGCTGCAGACCCAGCGACACGAGTTGCGGCAGCGCGGCAATCTTTTCAACGCCGTTGTCCGAAATCTGGTTGCCACGAACGTTTAGTTGTTTTAATCCCACTAGTCGAGAGATATGAGAAAGCCCGACATCAGTTATCTCGGTATGACTAATATCGAGACGTCGCAGCGAACCGATTCTCGAGACCTCGTTGAGAGCGATGTCATCGACATTTGAACAGTATTGCAGTTTCAACTCCGTTAATTGATTGAGTTCGCTCAGATACCGGATTACGATCTCGGTTACCGCGGTGTTAGACAGATCGAGAGACACGATGGTGCTGTGCTTTGCTATTCGCTGGAGGGTCCCGTCAGTTACGGCAGAGCCGCTCAAATCGAGTTCGTGTATTTGTCCTTGGGCATCGAGTACGACACGCGATTCAGGAAAGCCCCGAAGGGCGAGATGCTCAATCCCCACGCTATCCCAATAAACTGATCCCCCGTATTGTTGGAGCCCCCAACCACGAAGGATGGTTCCCGGTTTCAACCCAACGTCTTGCGCATCCACTTCAAGGCGAACCCATTCTCCCTTTTGTGGAAGAGCTCCGGCTAAAGATGCGTACGAATAGCGGCGTGCTGACGGCGGGGCCCCCCCCCATTGCACTCGATGGTCCCAATAGTGAGTGAAGAACGTAAGCGCTAGTGCCCTCGGTGATTCCAACGGTGGCAAAAATACGTGTGCGAAAATCTTGTCGCCTTTTTCGATTCTGTGCCCCGGTCGTGCGCCAATGAACGCAATGCCGCGATCCTCAATTCCTCGCACTGAACGACTGCCGGACAACACTGGATGTTCCGTTTTAGCGCCCCACGTCCAGACGTTCCAACTGCCGGCGCCCGCAGGGATATCATCGTCGACCCAGACTTTCTGGACAGTCATGACATCAGAGGTAGGATTCTCACCAGGGACACTGAGGTGGAAGCGACGAAACGACAATCGTCGCCCCTTCGTCGAACATCTCTTCGCGAACGAGCGACGAAGAATCCGAGCAACCGACATCGAGGGTTCCGCACAGCTACTCTCCGTCGGCCTTGCCTGACAGATTCCCCTGAAAGGTAATTCGGTGCGATTCCGACCGCAGAAGTGACTACCAGGAGCAACATTATTTTCAATGTCAGTCGATGCATGAAACGTCCTTTGCACAGCGTCGCAGATTCAAATGTGATACAGAGGTCAACGGGTTATCATATCATGAATGACAACGCTTGTTGGTTTCGTGTCCATGCGATGGCCCTCCGTAACGCGAGATCGCGGGCCGGCGGGACAAGATCGAAGACGACCGGCAGGCGGGCGAACATAACCGCCTACTTCAGTCGCTCTGTCGGTAGGGCAAGCGTTAGTCAAAAAACAATTGATTTTGGCAAAATCTAGGACTCGATATGGGTGGCCTTGGCAGCGGAATCTGGTTTCGGTTGGAGAAGAAATCGACGGTCGATGAGTCGTTGACGCTGGCTGTGTCGGATTTTCGTGATCGAATCTACCCAAAGTCTTCGGGCACATTCACCTGGACCTGGGCTGGCGGAAATAAGTCCTCCATTGGCTACATCGTGACGTGGGGCGACACACCGACTATCACGCTGCATTACCGCTGGCGTGACTCAGAAGACGTGCGTGTTCTAGTTCACTTGCAAACCACACCCACACAATTTGGCGGCCAGCGACGCTGGTTCACGTGCCCGCTCGTGGTCAACGGTGTGGCCTGCGGCCGGCGAGTCGGGAAGCTGCATCTTCCGCCTGGGGCGCGATTCTTCGGATGCCGAACATGCCACCGACTGACCTATCGAAGCTCCCAGGAGGCGCATCAAACGGAACGGCTGTTCGGCCGAATCAAACAGATGGAACAGTGGGTAGGAACCCTCAAGAAGCGAGAGGCATGACGTAGAAACTTCGGGACGGCAGCCCGGGTTGCAAACCAGTCTGCCAAGCGGCCTCGGCCGGGGGGGGTTAATCGCCTTTCACCCCAACCGGTCGAAGCCGGCCCGTCTAACGAAAGGCGAGACCATGCAAGACGTTTCCAAAGCCGTCAGCGCACTCATCGCGTTCGTCACGCAGAATGACCATCACGGCATGCCGCGAACCGGAGACGAAATCCGTTGTTTGCAGGAGTTGGACGCCGAAGTGTTTGCGCTGTGTGCGGAAGCAGGGATTAGGCTCCCTGAAATACCTGCAGCCAGAAATCAACGACCCTTTGGCCTGACACACATTCCGAGCTACGGTACGAGTGACGGTTTCACCGTCGTAGCGAGTGAGAATTGGCTCCAATCCATGCGAGGTGTTCTGGCGATTGCGACCAGACTCTCGCTCAATCAGGGCGGCGAGGTCGCCGACGGTAGTTTTCCGGTGTCATCGAAGCCGTGGGAAGTTGCGCCCGATGGGCGGGTTAACGAGCGGGCAGTTGCCTCGCATGGTCTGCACCTTGACGACATCCTACTCGGGCCGCGACCAGGTTTCGGCAACAGATTCCCTATCTCGGATTTTGACGCGATTGTCGTCGATGGCGATACTCCTTCCGTGTGCCCTGAGACAGATAGACCGGTCGACACTGAATGGCTGCCAGTGATTTCGGATGTATTCAAACGCGTTGGGCTGGTCAAACCCGGCCAAACGATTCACTGGGTTGGAGGTCAAGCGAAGCTGGAAAACGTCTGCACCTGCTTCAACCAAGATTCGCTGGCAGCACCCCAGACATCAATTGAACCTCAGCCACCCGACGGAGAAAGCGTTTGCCCGGCCGAACCCGGCAGCGATTCCCGAGCAGCCAAGAAATCCAAACGCAGTACGGAGAAGGGCGAAGCCTCAGCCAAGCTGATTGCGGCCCTGACATTGCATCACAAGTACGCTGACGGTAGCTGTCTGAACCTGGAACCCATCGGCAACAATGAACTGGCCCGAGCCGCGGACGTATCCGCATCGACGGCTTCCGTGTTCTTTCATGAGAAATTTGCCGGACACATGAAATATCGATTCGCTTGCAGAGACACGACGCTGCTTGTGAGCGCACTCAAGCTGTTGAATCAAGAGTTCTCGCCCCATCATCTATACGGCGCAAAGCCCCCCGGCGAAGACGACCGCGACGATGATGACTAGGTGTTCGATCATTCGACACTACGTCTCGAACACCTGAAAGAAAACTTGCCCACGCGAATTTAGGCATTTGTCGGCTTTTTGCTGCGATTGACACACTGTTCGGTGTTTTCCTGTCGAACGCTGCGCCAACGGGTAAGGGAACCGCGTGGTTCCGAACACCTGACCTGTTGGAGCAAGTGACGATGTCAACAGAAACCATTCAGCCCCTCGCCCTTCGGCCCCGCGAGGCGGCCAAGGCCCTGGGCATCTCTCCCCGACTGCTGTGGCAACTGACACGCGACGGCATTCTCCCGTGCGTTCGCGTTGGCAACGGTAGTCGGCGACCCGTGCTGTATCCAACGGCCGATTTGCAGGCTTGGCTCACCAAACAAGCCGAAGCGGGGAAAGGCGACAACGATGCTCAGTAGCGTTCCCAACAAGCCAGCCCTACTTCTGACGCCCCAACAGGCTGCCGAGGCCCTGGCAATCAGCCCGCGAAAACTCTGGGGCATGACCGCATCTGGTGAGATTCCGCACATCCGGCTAGGCAGATGCGTGCGTTATCCGGTTAATGACCTCCAACGGTGGATCGACAAACAAAAGAAGGGGTTACGAGTGAGTCCTGAGTAAAAAGGCCGGCGCATCCTGCGACGAATGGCCGGCCCTTTTCGTTTCCAAGTTACGTGATTCTATGTTTCCGAGGAAGCTATGACCAACAAACAAACCAAGAGCGCTAATGATGCCCCAGTCGACCCCTTTGATCCTGCTCGCCTTCGGCTGACCGAAGCGACGCAGATTGGCGTCAAGAAAGCGGTGACGGTAATCGCTTGTTCCAAGCCGAACCGCCAGCAGTTCGTGCGCGTGCACCCGTCCGAGGATTACCGGATGCAGACAGCGCTATTTACCGATGAAGTAAATCGGGAAGCGTACCTTGTTTCGCCCGATCTGTGGGACGAACTGGCTGGAAACATTCAGCCGACCGTGTTATTCGCGGCTATTACCAAAACCACGAACAACGTTTTTCTGTGGCCGGCTCGCGTCCCGGATGCCGATGGCAGGCGAAACCACTGGCACCTGTCCGCCTTCGGAGCGGCTGAGCTGGCAATGACGAAATGGGTTCGCGTGCAGGCAAATATGTCTGACGGCAAGTACGACGTATTCGAGGCGACCGGGGACATTCCCGATCCAGATTGGCCAGAAATGTCACTTCGCGACATGCTGGAGATCTCTTTTGGAGATCGGTTCATTGATTCTTTGGAGCACCCGATCCTGCGGCAGCTGCGGGGGGAGGTTTAAGTGGACAAGCTGCGTCATTACCACGAAGTGTGGCTGATTGATTTCGAGTTTTCCACGCCCGATGGCGAACGGCCCACACCCGTTTGCCTGGTGGCACGGGAGTACTTCTCGAACCGGTTGGTTCGTCTGTTTGCGGACGAACTGCAAGATCGGCCACCCTTCCCAACTGACGATAACAGCTTGTTCGTGGCTTATTTTGCCAGCGCTGAAATCGGCTGTTTCTTGTCGCTAGGTTGGGACGTCCCCAAACGAATTCTTGATTTGTGGACTGAACAGCGGGGGCAAACGAACGGCCAACTAGGTGTGCAACGCGGCCTGCTGAACACATTGGCTTATTACGGATTGGATTGCATCGC
>JBDOMX010000079.1:0-6219 GCA_039831615.1 Planctomycetaceae bacterium | reverse complement strand
TAAACCGGCCTGCTGCTTCCCGTGGCTGCATCACGGCTGACGCTTGACCAGACCAGGCTCCTCATCCATCGCTTCCGAGAAATTCCGGCCGTTGCACGCCTGCCGGAAGGTCACGATCCCGTAGTCCTCGGCCAGCCGGGCGGCACGGCTGCCGCCGGCGACGGCGATGGGTTGCACCGACTCCAACTTGTGTGCCGCATCGACATGGGTACGTCCCATGAATCCGGAACCAGTGACTCCAATTCGCAAGGTGACCATATTGTCGAGTTTCTGTTCCAGGGGGGAGGGGGCGAAGACCGATCTGATTCTCAGCTGTTTCATCTCCCTCGCCGGGAGCAAGAACGAGTGTGGCGAGGATGACCTCACTCCGGATCTGAGTGCGTACGAATCCGGGATCGGACAGTCGCGAGCAGAATATCATATCTCGGAACAACACATGCGAAGGCTCACACACTTGATCCTGCACCAGATCAATGTGATGCTGTCTGCTTCATTATTCTGCCCTCACGTATCGCCCGGACTATGACAGCAGCTCGCATTCTGACATTCGCGGTAATTTGCTGTTGCCCTGCCGTCTGCTCGGCCGCGGATCCGGTTGAGGCGATCCATCCCAGCGGTCTCGCCGTGGTCGACTGGGCCATTATCCTGGCGTACGCCGCCGGCACGATTGGACTTGGCTGGTATTACAGCCGTCGACAGGGTTCGACGGAAGAATACTTCATTGGCAGCGGAAACATGAATCCGTTTCTCGTCGGCGTGTCATTGTTTGCCACGTTGCTGAGCACGATTTCATACCTGTCGATGCCGGGCGAAGCGTTGGGCAAAGGGCCCGTCAACCTGTCGGTGTTTCTGACGCTTCCAGCTGTCTATTACATCGTGGCCTACGGACTGCTGCCAGTTTATATGAAACAGAAAGTCACCAGTGCGTACGAACTGCTGGAAAAGAAACTGGGACTCAGCGTGCGACTGTTGGGAGCATTTCTGTTCATCATACTGCGTTTGATCTGGATGTCATTGCTGGTCTTTCTCACCGCCAAGGCCATGGTGATCATGATGGGACTGGGGGACAGGTATATTCCCGTGGTTGCCCTGGCAACCGGCTTCGTCGCGGTGATTTATACATCACTAGGTGGACTGCGGGCTGTCATCATCACCGACCTGATGCAGACCATTCTGCTGTATGGGGGTGCGTTGCTGGTCCTCGCGATCATCACGTTTGATCTCGGTGGATTCAGTTGGTTTCCGACCGAGTGGAAAGAGTCGTGGGACACTCAGCCGTTTTTCCCTGAGGATCTCTCCACACGAGTCTCATTCGTCGGCGCAGTTGCAAGTTTTTTGGTGTGGTATGTGTGCACAGCCGGTGGTGATCAGACATCGGTCCAGCGTTTTATGGCCACCGCGGATGCGGCCGCGGCCCGCCGGGCCTTTGCCACTCAGCTGATTGTGTCCGTGATTGTGGGCGGCACGCTGGGCCTCGTCGGCTTCGCTCTGCTGGGGTACTTTGAAGCCCATCCCGATTTGGTTCCGGCAGGATCATCCCTGAAGGCCAACGCAGACAAAATGTTTCCGCACTTCATCGGATTTCATCTTCCTGTGGGCGTTGCAGGACTGGTGGTTGCCGCCATGTTTGCGGCGGCGATGTCCAGTATCGATTCCGGTGTCAATTCCATTACGGCCGTCGTGATGACGGACGGCTTCGATCGTCTGGGGACCGCACAGCTGACAGAGCGACAGCACGTCGCCATGGCCCGCTGGCTTGCCTTTGGGATCGGCGCGGTGGCCGTGATCGGCAGTTCGGCCATGGGATGGGTCCCCGGAAATATTTCAGCAGTGACCGGCAAGACATCAAACCTGCTGACCACTCCGATCTTCGGCCTGTTCTTCTTCGCACTGTTTGTGCCGTTTGCGAGCCCCGTCGGGGCCTGGATCGGTACATTGATTGGAACGCTGACCGCGGTATTGGTGGCGTTTTCAGGCCCACTGGTTCTCGCGTTGCATTTGCTGTGGGATGTGGATCCCACGACACTTGGGACGACGCTTGTGACCACCGTCAATGAAGCAACAGGTGACACGGTTCTGAGTTGCCCGGATCCGATCAGCTTTCAGTGGATCTCGCCCTTCGCCATCACGGTCAATATCGCAACCGGCTGCGTCGCCAGTCTGATTTTTCCTGCCCGGTTCAAGGGCGCCCCTGACACTGCCATCTCGTAGCCAGCCCGCTTAGACTCCTCGCTCATCCAAAGATACCTCTGCGACATCGTTTGAGACACACATGAGAAACAGCAAGACGCTCGCGCGCCTGAAGGACAATGAATCCGTCCGTATGTGTTGTCTGGGACATTTCATCCCGGCTTTTGTGAAACATGCGGCCCATTTCGGATTCGACTGCATCTGGCTGGATCTGGAACACCGGAACTGGACTCCTCGCGACGTGCAGGCCATTCTGGCGTTTTCGCACCTGTGCGACATCGACATCATGTTGCGACCTCCCACGCTGGAAAAGACGGGGCTTTATCGATACCTCGAGGACGGGGCCGCCGGATTGATGATTCCGCACGTGAGCACCGCAGAAAAGGCGGAGATGCTGGTCGATGCAGTCAAATTTCCGCCGCTCGGAAATCGTGGACTGGATTCGGCGGGACTCGACGCCGACTTTCTCGCCAACGGCCCTGACGGCTATCTTGCAGAAGTGAATCAACAGACATTTCTGGTCGTGCAGATTGAAACACCGGAAGCTGTCGCCAATGCGGATGCGATCGCGGCTGTCGACGGAGTGGATGCTCTGTTCATTGGTCCAGGTGACCTCGGACTGCGACTCAAGTACGACACATCCGGTCTGACGCTGGACCACGCTGTCGAGCAGGTTGCGGCCGTCTGTAAGAAACACGGCAAAGCGTGGGGCATGCCGGCGAACACAAAGGAGGATCTCCAGCGGAGAACTGCTCAGGGAGGCCAACTGCTGAACCATGGCGGTGAATTCGGCGCCATGATGCAGATGTTAAAGGACTGTTCTGCGACACTTGATGCTGTGTTGGGAGGCTCGTAGGCAATGGATGTCTCAGGGAAGACAGCGCTCGTCACCGGGGCCGGTCGGGGAATCGGAAAAGGCTGTGCGCTGGAGCTCGCCCGACACGGCGCAGACCTGGTCCTCAATGACCGTCCTGGCAGTCCCGACCTGCAGAACGCGGTCGATGAAATACGTGCCATGGGACGTGAGTGTGCATCGATTGAAGGTGACGTGTTCACTCGGCAGGGTTGTGAACAGGTGGTGTCGTCAGTGCTTTCCGCGGTCGATCGGGTCGACATCCTGATCAGCAATCCGGCGTACGGTCGTCGCAAACCATTTCTTGAAGTCGATCCTCAGGTGTTTGAACAGACGATTCAGGCGACTCTCACGGGTGGTTTCCACCTGAGCCAGCTTGTGGCGCGGCACATGGTTGAACGTGGCAGCGGCAAGATCGTGTTCATTTCCAGTGTGCAGGCAGAACGCCCCTACACAGTGTGTTGCGCCTACGGAGCGGCCAAAGCGGGCCTGAACCATCTGATGCGGAGCATCGCCGTCGAACTTTCGCCCCACCGCATCAACGTCAATGCGATCGAGCCGGGATGGATCGATACGCCGGGAGAGCGGCAGGCGTTTACTGATGAACAGATTTCCGAGAGAGGTCAACGTATTCCCTGGGGCCGACTGGGACAGCCGGAAGAGATTGGTCGAGCGGCCACGTTTCTTGCATCCAGCGATGCGGACTACATCAGCGGGTCGGTGCTCGCCGTTGATGGCTTGTTCCGCTACAAGGATTGCGTCCACGAATTCTGAGTCAGCGATCTGTCGTGCCTGGAGTCTGTTTTGAAACGCCACATCTTCAAGGGACAAACGGATGGTCCGCACCTGTTGATCACCGGTGGCGTCCACGGTGACGAATTTGAACCCATTGCTGCGATTCGTCGACTGGTCGACATCTTCCGGAAAAAATCAACGGAGGTGGCCGAGTTCGCAGGTCAGGTCACTCTCGTGCCGATTGTGAATGAGGCCGCATTTCTGCGCGGGCACCGATGTGCCGACGATGGACTCGACCTGGCCCGCAGCTGCCCGGGAAAAGCTGACGGCACCATCACGGAGCGCACTGCTGACGAGCTGAGCCGGGTGATCCGGGAATCGGATGACTACATCGACCTGCACACCGGCGGAACGGAACTGAGTGTGCATCCGCTGGCCGGTTACATGCTGCACAAAGACCCGGATGTTCTCGACGTCCAGCGCCGAATGGCTCGGGCGGTTAATCTGCCTGTTGTTTGGGGAACCTCCAGTGAGCATGGGGGCCGATCACTGTCTGTTGCGCGCGATGCCAATGTACCGGCGATCTACTGTGAATACCTCGGCTCCGCGACATGCAGTGGTGAAGGCGTAACAGCCTATATCGACGGCTGCCTGAATGTGATGCGCGAACTCGGAATGCTCCACGGTGCGAGTCCGTCGAGTCGTATTGAACATCTTGTGGAAGATGCACGTCCTGCATCCGGGCACCTGCAGATTTGTCATCCCTCGCCCGTTGATGGTTACTTCGAGCCCTCTGTAGCACTGGGAGATCGCGTCGAACAGGGCGACGCGATTGGACTCGTCTTCGACATCAACCACAATCAGCAATATGTCATTAATGCTGACCACGGTGGAATCGTGATCGTACTCCGGACATTCCCCCGGGTCAGGTCGGGCGGATCGGTTGGAGTAATCCTGGAGCTGCCAGCCGGCGAATCCCCGTCGTTGGACGGGAATTCGGGAAGTCCCGTTCGATGAGCGTTTGGAAGTACGCAGACTGGATCACGCCCATTGATCCTGTGAATCGCATGACGCTCGGGGAAGGGCAAACGCCGCTGGTCAAATCGAGAACGATCGGGCCGACCGTCGGCTTGAATGATCTGTACTTCAAACTTGAAGGGACAAATCCGACGGGTTCATTCAAGGACCGCTTCGCAGCAGTGGCCGTCTCGCACATGCTGCAAACCGCACGCTCCGAGTGTATCGCGACGTCAAGTGGGAACACAGGCGCGGCGCTTGCCGGCTATGCGGCAGCGGCCGGAATCCGCTGTCGGATCGCGATCGCTGAATCTGCTCCCGCAGGCAAGCTGTCGCAAATGCTGGCTTACGGGGCCGACATCTTCAGGATACGAAAATTTGGCCTCGATCCGGATGTCGACCGTGGGGCATTCCTGGCACTCAAAAAGCTCGCGCGTGGGCCCGGTCGTTCGCTGCAGGTCAGCGCCTACGTTTTCAGTCCGGAAGGCATGTCCGGCGTGGAGACACTTGGATTCGAACTGGCGGAACAGCTGGATGGCCTGCAGCATGTATTTTGTCAGGCCGGAGGTGGGGGGATGTGCGTCGGAGTGGCACGGGGATTCTCCACCATGGTCAAGCACAACCGGCTGAAAAAGAGTCCAGCAGTTCATTGCGTGCAGCCGGCAGGCAACGACACGATGGTGACTCGACTGCGCGAGGGATTTGATCGCGCCAGAAACGTGGAGTGCACATCGAAAATCAGCGGCCTGCAGGTTGCCAGTGTCGTTGACGGTCATCTTGCCATCGAGGCGTGTCGATCGACGGGCGGCACCGGTTACACCGTCAGCGACGAGGAGGTGTGGGACGTGCAAAAACGACTCGCACGGGAAGAAGGCATTTTTTCGGAACCCGCCGGAGCAGTCGCACTGGCGGGAGCGCTCAAAGCGGCTGCCGCAGGTGAGCTGCCCGGAGACGCACGGACAGTCTGCATCATCAGCGGCATCGGCTTCAAAGACACCATCGCGGTCGACCGCATGAACGAAGACGTTGAGTGCCCGACGATCGAATTGGCAGCATTGGAACGTGAAGCCGGATGAAGCTCTGGATTCTGCTCAGGACATGGTATTCTGTCCTGTGTTGACTTCCCGGTCTTCCTCCTGCCAGGACGGTTGTCTGACGAATGTTGCGTACCTGCCGGTCAATCTGTTGTTTCGTCCCAGCTGTCATTGTGTTGTCAGGCGCCCTGACGGACACCGCAGCAGATGATTCGCTGTCGTTTTCACGCGACGTGCTGCCGATTCTCTCTGAGAACTGTTTCCCTTGCCATGGGCCGGATGAGGAGCAGCGACAGGCGGAGTTGCGGCTGGACGATGAAGCCGAGGCCATCGACATGCTCAACCGCCCTGCGGGCCACGACAGTGAATTGCTGCGACGCATCGAAACAG
>JBDOMX010000423.1:0-1537 GCA_039831615.1 Planctomycetaceae bacterium | reverse complement strand
CTTTTTGGTTTTTGCCGCGTGTCTTGTCACGACTCCAGGTCAAATGGCCGCGCCTGCAAAACCACTTTTTCCGATTGCGTTCTCCGGAATCGAGCTGACTTACGGCATGTCAGCCCATCGTCGCCACCTATTTCGGAATGTTCCCAAAAAGTCTCACGGCGAACCGCTCACGGATCGGCCGGACGCTCCCCGCATAGCAGCGCCGTTTCCGGTCCGCGGAACGGGCGCTGAAGGGCCACTACACGAGCCTCCAACCATACAGCACCGTCAGGCCCAGAACGTAGGCTGTGATGACGAAGTGCCATGGGCCGCCCGGTTTGGGCATTCGGAACGGGGCGACGTTCAGGATGGCCAGCACCACGATTGTAGTGTACAGGACCGCCGCGAACGCACTGTGGCTCAACACCCCGTCGAGCAGGAAGACCAACGGAACGACGATGCTGTTGTTGTCGATCGACAAGCCGAGAAACGTAGAACCGTCCTCAAGGCCAAACACGTTGAAGTAGCTTAGCCGTACCGCACCGGCTGCAGTCAACATCAACGCTCCCGGCAAGAACCATGGGTTGAACTGGCCATAGCACAGCAGCACGACAGCCGGGCAAACGGCACTGCTGACCATGTCTACCAAGGAGTCGAGTTGGCCGCCGAAGGCTCGAAATTCGTCGGTTCGACCGAGCATTCGACGGGCAACGGATCCGTCGAACCAGTCGAACAAAACGGCCCAAAGCATCGCGATCATCGCCGCCGGAAAGATGCCCCGTATTGCGAAGTAAATGCCCCCAACCCCGCAAGAAAGCCCCGCCAACGTGATCAGGTTGGCAGCGTCCTTGACGAAGCGAAGCATGCTCGGTCGAAGCGACCGCCTCGGAAAATCGGAACGACTCGTGCCGGGTGCGGAGTCGTCGCCCGAGTGTCCTTGATCGCAATCGTTCATTGAGCGTTCTTCGTTCCCTCGGAAAGAAGGGCCGCCGTCCCGGCCCGATCAGATGACCCTGCACGAAGATTCCCCAGTCGTCGCCTGTCCCGACTGCTTGCGCGGGCGATTAAGTGCCGCTTGGTTTTCCCGCTGGAGGATCGCTGGATAAACTCTGTCCCGTGCGAGGATCAGTTGCCGCTCATCGTCGATCTCAGCCCAGACGAGATCCTCGACGACGTGACAATTCACGGGGACAACCTGGGCCGCGGCCACCAGGCAATCGGTCTCGTAGTCCACGTGGCGCGTCGTGCAGAACTGTTTCGCGGCCTTTTGCAGCATGACGCGGTATAGCCTCTGAGAGATCCTGGAGATACCGACCAACTCGCCAGCGATCTGGAGGCCCAGGGAATTGCGGTTCTTGGACATCGCCACCAGGCAACGGCCGTTCGTTTCGACGAAAACCTCGTCACTGGAATTCGTAAAACCCGATAGCAACAGGATGTCGACCTCGGGATACTCGAGCACAGCGGCGAGTGCCCGGCGCTCGTAAATCAGATCGGACTCCAGCAACAGGAAATCCTCGTCGATGTGTTGGCGGGCACAGTAGAGTGAATACATGCT
>JBDOMX010001018.1:0-6249 GCA_039831615.1 Planctomycetaceae bacterium | reverse complement strand
GTACTGCGGGTTGCTGGCAAGAACGACAAGGCGGTTCGGCAGTTGGAGCTGACCTATGGTGGCGGCAAGACCCACACGCTGATCACGTTGCGACACATGGTGGATGATCCCGACAGTCTGCCCGACCTGCCCGCCGTGGAGGAGTTCAAGCAGGCAATCGGCCAGGCTCCTCCCAAGGCGCGTGTCGCAGCATTGTGCTTCGACAAACTGGATGTCGAGAAAGGGATGGAAGTCCGGGGGCCGGATGGCAGTAAACGGGTCCTTCAGCAGCCGTGGAGTGTGCTTGCATATCAGATCGCTGGTGACGCCGGCCTGAAGATCCTGAACGCAAAGGACAAAGCCGAGGAACGTGACACTGCTCCGGCCGAAAACCTGCTCACCGAACTTCTCGAAGTGCCGGTCAAAGAGGGTTTGGGTGTCCTCATCCTCATCGACGAAGTTTTGATGTACGTGCGCGAGAAGGTGGCACAGTCTTCCGCCTGGCGGGACCGGATGATCAACTTCTTCCAGTATCTGACTCAGGCAGCCACGAAGGTGGACCGTTGCTGTATCGTGGCATCACTTCTGGCCAGCGATCCGTCGAAAGGCGACCGGTTAGGTCGACAACTACAGGGTGACCTGTATGACATTTTCCAGCGGCAACGTGAAGAGGCTGTCGAACCCGTAGTGAAAGAAGACGTGGCGGAAGTTTTGCGGCGACGGTTTTTTACCACAGAATCGATCAAGCACAAGGACGCTTTCCGACCCCATGTGCAGGCGGCACTCAAAGGTATTTTCGATATTGATGAGCAATCCAAGAAGCAGGGAGCGGATGAGGAAGAGAGGTTCTTCAGGAGTTTTCCGTTTCATCCAGACCTCACAGAAGTCCTTTACGCCAAGTGGACTCAGCTTGACCGATTCCAGCGAACGCGTGGTATTTTGCGGACCTTTGCGCTTGCTCTCCGTGAGGCGGAAAAGTGGGATGAGAGTCCCTTGGTAGGACCAGCCGTATTCCTATCGGCTCCGCAGAAGGACGGCCTGTCTGAGGCGATGCGTGAACTCGTCACCGTGGCGGATACCGAGGGATATGAAGGCAAGAAACAAGCTTGGACGGGCATCATTGAGGGAGAACTGAGTCGCGTCCGTGAAATTCAGCGGGACTCCGTGAGCCTGAAGTTTCGGGAAATTGAGCAGGCGGTGATAGCAACATTTTTGCATTCGCAGCCAATCGGACAAAGTGCGCGTTCGCGCGATCTTTTGGTACTCATTGGCCCCAGCCGGTCCGACAAGATCGAGCTGGAAAAGGGGTTGATGCGATGGGCACAGGTCAGCTTCTGGCTCGACGACCAGCACGCGACTGTTGCCGACAACGAGCTGCCCGGAACGTGGCGTTTGGGCAATCGCCCGAATCTCATTCAGATGCACTCAGTTGCTGCCAGTCAAGTGTCAGACGAAATCGTGAAGGCGCGTCTGCTCGATGAGATTGGACGGGTAAAGTCTCTGTCGTCCGGAGCTTCTGCGGCCGGCGTGCGAGTTCACACCCTGCCGACCAAACCACGAGATATCGATGATGACGGATTATTTCACTACGCCATCCTAGGTCCCAGCGGTGCAAGCGAATCCGGGAAGCCAAGCGCCGAATCAAAGCGATATCTCGATGAGACAACGGGGCCCGAGAAACCTCGCGTTTACCGGAACGCCGCTATTCTCCTGGCTCCATCGAAAGACGGCTTGGAAGTCGCGTCAGCGCGAGTGCGCGACTATCTGGCTTGGGAGCAGGTTAAGACCGAGCTGAAAGAGCAAGGGAAGGAAGGCAATGTTGACGTTGCGCGGTTGCAGACTTTGACCATCAACATCGATAAGGGCAAAGGAAAGATCCCCGATGCGATTCGGCAGGCCTATTGCACCGTCGTGACCGTTTCTGAAAAAGACGAAGTGCAAGCCTTCAAAATCAATGTCACGGAAGACCCGCACTTCATGATCATCAAGAATGACTCGCGGTCGCGGATTCAGGACTCGTCGATTGCTGCCGACGCGCTGCTGCCAGATGGCCCATATAACCTGTGGCAGGAAGGTGAAACCAGCCGTCGGGTAAAGGACCTCTCCGGCGCATTCGCTCAGTTGCCACATCTGCCAAAAATGCTGAAGGCACAGGCCATCGTTGACACCTTGGTCGAAGGCTGTGCGAATGGCGCGTTCGTGCTGCGTGTCGTGCGTCCCGATGGATCGTCGCGGACGTGGTGGAATTCCCGACCGGATGAGAACGCGATGGCGGATCCAGCCCTCGAACTCGTTCTTCCCGAATCCGCCGAGTTGCAGGAGATCGTCCCCAGCCTGCTTGAACCGTCAAAACTCGCGGACTTGTGGACGGGAGATGCAATCCCGGTTCAGAACGTCCTTGATTATTTTGCCGGTGGCAACGTGGTTCAGGTTCAACGTGATGGTTACATGGAACCGATGCCCGTCCCCAAAACGTCCAACGAAGTTGTCGATGCAGCCATCACGAAGTCTGTGGAATCCGGAACCCTGTGGCTGACCAACGGTCCAGCCAGCGTGCTTGCGGAGCCGATCCCTGCCGGTGTATTGAATCCGCAGGCAACATTGCAGCAGCCCCCCGCAGCGATCGCAGCCGCTGAACTCTTGCCGGAGAATCTTTCTGACGCGTGGACCGACGATGAGGCCACGGCACTTTCCATCGCGACAGCCTTATCACAGAAATTTGGTCAAACACTGCCGTGGAAGACCGTTCAAGACGTCATCGCCGGGTCATTGAATGCTCGATTCATGGAACTCGATCCAACGTCTGGTCAATGGCCGTGTGAATACCCTGCAGCACAGGGGGTAAAACTGAAAGTTGCTACCGGTGCTGGTGCTGGTGCTGGTGGTGGTGGCGGCGGCGGATTCGGCGGTACGAGTGCCGGATCCAAAACGCTGGTGGCGCAGTCCGAATTGGAATCAGGCGAGATTCAGGATCTCGGTGACATTATGCCGCAATTGCTTGATATCAAGAACAAGGCGGACCTGCCGCTCGTGTTTCGGGTTCGGATCGAATTTGGCGACGGTGAGCAAACACCCAATCCTGAAGCGATAGCGGAAATCAACGCATTATTAGAGGACCTCAAGGATGGGTTTAGTCTGCAGTAGAGGAGGCCGGGGTGGCAACCAGTTCGACGAATTCGCGACGCTGCTTTCGCCAGTCCGGAATCGCCACGATCGGACGAATATGTCGCTCGGCGATCGGGTCTCGTCCGTGCTCGACGGGGGGAAGAAACAGGATGGCCTCCTGAATGTCCGGGGCCAAGTGCAGTAAATTGGTAATCTGCGTCATGCGGGCTCGGGTTAGGTGACCTAGTTGGGCGGCGGCCGCATAATCGGCGAGGACTCCATCCCTGACGAGGCCTTCGACCCGGATGGCCAGTGCCATCAGCCGGGCCAACCGTGGGATGCGACCGGCTGAAACCGGCTCCGGCTTTTGGCCGGCCCGAAGTTCCTTCTTGCTGCGTCGCCCGCGGCGAAAATGCACCTTTGTTTCGATCGTAATACCGCTCATGCTGTGTTTTCCTCTGCCAATGCTTTGATGCCGCTGGGCCGAAACGTCACGGACACGGTTCCGCCGTCGCCGTCGTATTCGACCCGCTCAATGAGCAATTGCAGAAGGCGGGCCTGCTCTCGCGGCGAGAGCGATTCCCACATCGGGTCGAAATCACCCAGTGCCGTGACGACCTCGTCTTCGCTGACCGCTTCCGCCCGAAGGCGTATCGTCTCCTCCCGAATTTCCGTCAGTCGGATCTCACCCAGCCGGACTCGTTCCTGCGCGTCCGCCAGCCGCTTGGTTGCCGGGCTATCGTCTTCGCAGCCGATGGCTTCGAGCGCCAGCGATCGCATCTCGGTGTTTGCCCGCGCGAGATCCCGGTCGGTCGATCGCCGTTCCGCCTCCAATGCGACGAGCGATTCATTGGTCTGCTTCGACGCCTCGGCCAGAGTCGCGGTCACGATGTACGGGTCGCGGGCGACGGCCCGGATCTGATCGACGACGAACCGTTCAATCTCGGCGGCTGGAATCGACTTCGACGGGCAGTTATGCCAACCCCGCTTCTGGGCGTTGATGCACACGTAGTAGCGGTAGCGTTTGTTTCCGTTCTTGGTCGTGTGGGAGTGCATCATGCTGCAGTTGCAGGGGACGCAGCGCAGCAGGCCCTTCAGGATCGCCCCGAATTGGTTGCGGACCCTCGCGCCTCCTGTGCGATGGTTCGTTCGCAGCAGCCGCTGCACCTCCTCGAACGTTTCTGGATCGACGATCGCCTCGTGCTCTCCCTCGTAGATTTCGTCCTTGTATCGGACCTTGCCGAGGTAGGTGACATTCGTCAGCAGCCCGTACAACGTATTCTTGTTGAATGGCCTGCCGCCACGCTCCTTCCCCTTTTTCGTCGTCCAGCGTTTTGTGGTCCAGCCCCGCCGATCGAGTTCGGCAATCGTTGAAAGGAGCGACTGGTGTTCGAGGTACAGCTTGAAAATCTGTCGGACACGATCCGCCTCCGGCTCGTTGGCGACCAACCGCGAGATGTCCCGATCTACGTCGTAACCCAGAATCGGTGCCCCGCCCACGTACTTTCCTCGTCTCCGGGCGGCGGCCATTTTGTCCCGCGTCCGTTCGCTGATGATCTCCCGCTCGAATTGGGCGAACGACAGCAGAATGTTGAGCGTCAACCGGCCCATCGAACTGGTCGTGTTGAACTGCTGCGTCACCGAGACGAACGAAACGCCGTGGTTGTCGAACGTCTCAATAATTCGGGAGAAGTCGAGCAGCGATCGGCTGAGCCGGTCCACCTTGTAGACAATCACGCAGTCGATCTTCCCGGCTTCGATGTCGGCCATAAGACGCTGGAGGGCCGGGCGTTCCATGTTCCCGCCGGTGAACCCGCCGTCGTCATACCGCGTGGGGATGCAGACCCACCCCTCGTTCTTCATGCTGGCAATGTACGCTTCACCCGATTCCCGTTGGGCGTCGAGCGTATTGAAATCCTGATCCAACCCTTCGTTTGTTGACTTTCGCGTGTAGATCGCACAGCGGTTGGTCGTCGCTTCGCTGCGACTGGTGCGTTTCTTCATTTTTGACCTCCTTTTCCATTCAGGCGGAAGAACAGGAACCCGCTGGTGTGCGACCCCGTGATCGCCTTGGCGGCCGCGCTGAGTGACGGGTAGACCTCTCCTTCGTAATCGAAACCGGTTGGCAGCACAGTGACCTGGACCGTCTCGCCCTTGTACTCGCGCGTCAGCAGAGTGCCGGGCATGGGAATACGGCTGTCGTGGGACCTCGCGATAGTCGCTTGCACCTTCCGACCGCGTGGTACCGGCGGTTGTTTCTTCGGTGGCGGTGCCTTCATTCGCAGGTCGGCGTCGTTCGCCAGTTCCGCCGCCCTTCTGCGGGCGCGTTCCGACAGGTCGCCTTCCTCGTTGGCCTGCAGCCGCCACGCAATGCGTTTGACGAGCCACTGCTTGTGGTTTGAGCGGCACGCCTCGCCGAAGACCTCGGCGTACCGTTCCCGCAATTCTGCGACGGTCATCCGCTTCATTGCGGAGACCTCTTTTCCGATGTTCAACGCCATTCTTTTCTCCTCTCTCTTGGGGCTCTCGAAACCGTTAACCGTTGGTCACACTGAGCCTTGTTTCGTCTGAAAGCTCAAGCGGATGGGCGGACGATTCTGGAGTCTTTTGAGAGGAATCCGTGACGCCGGATGGGCGGGCCTGAAGGCGTAGAATGGCGGTTGCGAACAGGCCGGCAACTTCTTGAAATCGCTGCTCGTCAGTCATCTGGTCGGGATCGCGAGTGGACACGGAGCACCTCCGGTGAACGGGAGTGCCCGCAACGACATTCGCTTCACGACCGATCGCTACGCGGCGGAACCAATATATGGAACGCTGGTACTGGTAACATACGCACGCGGTTCGAGAGTTGTCCGGAACGGGGCCCCTTGGCGAAACGTCCTGCTAACCAACGGCCCCCTGTGAACCAGAGAGTCAGAGAGTTTTGGTCCGTTTGGAACGGGGTACCTCGGAGAAACGTGGCATTTCGACACGGCACCCCGTGTTTTATGTCGAACCAGAGAGTCGCCGGGGACCATCGCGGACGACGTGTTCGTCGCCACAAACCCTTTGAATTCCAGCGAATTTGGCGACGCGCATAGAAAAACGCCGAGCACTCTCGCGCTCGGCGTTCTCTGTAAACCGACGGGTAGCGAAAGTTCGCTCCCGAATGTAAGGCTCCCCCGG
>JBDOMX010000944.1:0-6277 GCA_039831615.1 Planctomycetaceae bacterium | reverse complement strand
GAGTTCAGAACAGCAAGCAACTGCGATTCGTCACCCGCGGCGGGAAGCGGCTGCTGGGCCAATGCCGCAGTCGGCAACAGCAGGGCCATCATGAGCAGGGCGATGGGACACATGGAGCGAAGAATGATCATTAGAGTTTTTCTCCCAGGGGAATAAACCTGGTATCGGTTGTTGCCAGGGTGAGTTTTGTGAGATGTTTCGATGGAGATTTGCGATTAAACGTGCCACGGTTCACGCATGGCACGTGAACGCATGCGGTTGGCTTCTTCGTCCCCTGCGAATTCTTCCTTGATCGGGTCGAATTTCAGTTTGCGTCCCAGTTGCCAGGCGATGTAGGCAGCGTGGCATACGACGTGTGATTGAGCCACCACCGCAGCGTTGGCGTTAGTCAATGCGCGTGTCTTCACGCAGTCCAGGAAGTTGCGGATGTGGGTCGTCGGATCCGTCCCCCTGCGATGGAAGACCGACTGTTGAGTGCGCAAGGACGCCGGCTCGAGCAGGAAGTTCCCGGAATCTCCGGTTTCGATCCAGCCTTCGTCGCCTTCATAGCGCACGCTGCAGGTGCCCATGCCCATCCAGCCTTCGCTGCGCATGACCAGTTTCAAACCGTCGGCGTAAGTGCACTCCACGCCATCGGCATTGGGGTTGTATTCGACTGGGGCGGTATTGTCACGGCCAGCTGCCCACTGACAGAGGTCGACCGTATGTGATCCCCATTCGAGAATTCCGCCGCCATGAAAATCGAAATGCCCGCGCCAACGACCTCGTACGTATGCCGAGTTATAGGGCCGCCATGGACAGGCACCGAGCCAACGGTCCCAGTCGCAAACGTTCTTCGCGGGTTCCGTTTCCGCCGGTAGCCAATGATGAGTCGTGCCTGGCGGTCGCGTGTTGGCATGAATCGTATGCAGCTTGCCAAGTTTACCGTCTCGCACCAGGTTCTTGGCAAATTCAAAGTTCCCGATCGTGCGTCGTTGAGTCCCGGCCTGGTAAACGCGGCCGTACTTGCGATATGCGTCGGCCAGTGCACGGCTTTCCGCGATAGTCAGCGAACACGGTTTTTCGCAGTACACATCCTTTCCTGCTTTGGCAGCCAGGATCGATGCCATCGTGTGCCAGCGATCACCGGTAGCGATCAGCAGCGAATCGATGTCCTCCCGCGCAAGAATGTCATACATGTCCTGGTACAAGACACAGTCTTTGTTTCCGTACGTACCATCGACCAGTGTCTTCACGGCCTCACGTCGTGTTTTTTGCAGGTCGGCAATAGCGACAAACTGCACGTCCGGGTTCTTGAGGAAGCATTTCAGATCGACGGTCCCACGCGGTCCAATGCCCAGGCCGCCTAGAACAATTCGTTCACTGGGTGCGACAGCTCTACCAAGTCCCAGGGCCGCTGAGGAGACAATTGTGGGGGCCGCAATTGCAGCACCGGCAGCCACCGAAGTCTTCAAGAAGTCACGTCGGTTCCTGGCTTTCATCATTTGCTTCCTTACATGAAGGTTCGAGGTACGAATTCACCTCATACTATAAGGCAAAAGCGTTGGGCGTTGTATAGGACCAAAGAAGTCAGCTGGGAAATGTGGATTGTACGCTGAATACTTCGATCCCGATGGATTTTATGCTATTCAGAAGGGTTACCCTGAGTTAGTCCCGGCAGCGGATTCAGGTAGGTTCTCAAGGTTGAGCCCAAGTTGGCGATGGCGTGGCAAGTGTCCCCGCCAATCGGAAATCAGAACTGTCGCCCAGGATTTCTTCTAACCAGGAATCCTGGCGATAGCAGCCCGAGGGGTTGGCATTTAGCCCGAAGAATGATCTGGGTATAAAATATTAAGCAAAGAAAGAAGAGCTCAGTGGGATTGGATCTGGAGTCGTTGGCACTCGAGCAGGCAACAACAAGTGACCACGAATTCAGCCAGAGAGACATAGTAGTGGCCTGTACCATTTGCCAGACCCGCGTCAGGAATGGAAATGTCCTTGCTACTTTTTCACACGGCAACAGGGCCGCAGATTGGATTCCGCTGCCGCTTTGGCCTTGCTTGCACCCAGCGGGCATTCGTCACGACAAACGAGTTTACCCGTGAGCGGACAGACGATCTTACCAGGACAGTCCGAGCGGCTGGCGTCGATCAGCGGACACTGGTCCTTGCAGACTTCTTCGCCGGTAATCGGACAGACGACCTTGCCGGGGCAATCGCTTCGAGCGGAGCCGACCGTGAAGCCGTAGGCAGCGACCGTGACACCCAGGACCAGCAGCAGTCCACTCCCCCAGAGAATGTTGCCTTTCATTGTCAATCCTCTTTTGCAAAAGAAATTGGGCAAAGCAGCTCTTTTGGCTACAATTCTTGGCCTCTGAAAATTCCTTCGATTTGTGCATTGTAGCGTAATTTCATCAAAAAACCCGCTTGTAATTTCTCGCAAAGCGGCACGAATTTGGAGACGGCGGGAAGGGGCCGGGAAGCACTGATCAGTTGCACGGCGGTCCACTTTTCAGGACAACCTGTCTTACCTGCATGCCAGCATGCACTACTACCTGAGCCTTGACGTAGACCAGAGCCATCAACGAGCGGTATGCTGTTCCTCTTGCGCGTCTCCGGATAGATTGATGTCATTGATTTGGGGCCACTGACATCGCATCAACGAAACAACATGTCTGCGCCGTTACCACACCGCCGAACCTGGCAGCCTGAAGGAGTGACGAGAATCTATGAGTAGCAGTCCCAATCACAATGCGGGCGGTGATGATACCGCCATGGTAGAAAAACTTGGCGAAGCGCGAGACGCGATTGTTGCCGAATTACGCAAAACGATAGTAGGGATGGATGATGTCATCGAAGAGATGATGATTGCCATCTTCGCCAGGGGCCACTGCTTGCTGGTGGGTGTTCCGGGCTTGGCCAAGACGCTGCTGGTCAGCTCGTTGGCCCAGACAATGTCACTTACCTTTAAGCGGATTCAGTTCACTCCCGACCTGATGCCCTCGGATATCACTGGGACCGAGTTGCTCCAGGAAGACCCCGAGACACACGAGAGGATATTCAAGTTCCAGAAGGGCCCGGTGTTTACTAACCTTTTGCTGGCCGATGAGATCAACCGGACGCCTCCCAAGACTCAGGCTGCGCTGCTGGAGGCGATGCAGGAGAAACGTGTATCCTCAGGGGGCGTGGATTACGAGCTTGCCCAGCCGTTCTTTGTTCTGGCGACACAGAATCCAATCGAACAGGAGGGGACTTATCCGTTGCCGGAAGCTCAGCTCGACCGTTTTCTGTTCAACATCATGGTGAAGTATCCGAGCCGTAGCGAAGAGCTTGACATCATGCGCAATGTGACAACGGACGACGAGCCGCAACTCAAAGAGGTTGTGGATGGTCCCTCGATCCTGAAGTTACAACACGTGGTTCGACGCATTCCGGTGGCCGATCACGTGTTTCAGTACGCGGTAGAGTTGGTTCGAGCAACGCGTCCCGAGGAACCAGATGCTCCAGATTTTGTTAAGGAAATGATGGCCTGGGGAGCGGGGCCGCGTGCTTCTTTGAATTTGATTCTTGCCGGAAAAGCACGTGCCGCCCTGCGTGGTCGTAGTCACGTTTCTGTGGAGGATATCCGGGAGCTCTGCCTGCCGATCCTGCGACATCGCATCATCCCCAACTTTGCCGCTCGCTCGGCAGGAATGACCGCCGACTCGCTGATTGAAAAGCTTGTGGCAGAAATTCCAGCGGACGAAAAGCTGCTCGCGCGGTCATCAGGTTAAGCGAATGTCAGAACACTTGCCACAAACCAATTATCTCGACCCTCAGGTACTGCAAAAGTTGGGCGACCTGGAATTGGTCGCACGCGAGGTTGTGGAAGGGTTGCGCGTGGGAACTCATCGTAGCCAGCTGCGAGGATTCAGCACCGAGTTCGCGCATCACCGCCAGTATGCGCCCGGCGACGCAATCCGCAGTATCGATTGGCGAGTCTACGGTCGGACCGAACGCTACTACACCAAGCTGTACGAGGCCGAAACGAATTTCGATTGCTACCTTTTGATCGATGCCAGCGCGTCGATGAACTACGCTTCCGGAAAGGTCAGCAAGTTAGAGTACGCAAAGTTTCTCGCAGCTTCCTTGGCATACGTCGTGCTCAAACAGCGCGATTCTGTGGGGTTGTCCATCTTTGACTCCGAAGTGCGCTCGCATCTGCCGCCGCGTTCGACGATGGGAATCATCCTGCAGATCGATCAACTCTTACGGGAGATCAAGCCAACGCCGCGAACCAGCATTGCGAAACAGTTGCACGACATAGCATTGATGATCAAGCGGCGGAGCTTCGTGGTGGTAATCTCGGATTTGCTATCGGATGTGGACGATATTCTTGGCGGGCTCGAGCATCTCAGATTCGACGGGCACAACGTTGTCGTCCTGCACACTCTAGATCCCTACGAATTGCAGTTCCCCTTCAAAGGCGCCTGGTGCTTCGAGGGGCTGGAGGAAGAAGAACCCCTGACGACGCAGGCCGAACGGATTCGGGAGGACTACCTGGCAAGCTTCAACGAATACCGGCAGACACTTCAAGAGGGATGTGTTGGGTGTCATATTGACTACACGACCGTCGATACTTCTCTCCCCCTTGACGGCGTCTTGAATGAGTTCTTTTTCAAACGCCAGACAATGCTGAATGGAGGCAGGGGATGACCTTTCTCAATCCACTGCTCCTGCTCGCCGGATTGGGTGTATCGCTGCCGATTCTTGCTCACCTGCTGAATCGCTATCAGGTAAAGCACACACCGTGGGCGGCGATGCAATTCCTGAACCGAAGTGTACGTGTCCGTTCGAGACAGTTACGGCTACGCGACCTGCTCCTTCTATTATTACGCTGTTTGGCCGTGCTCTTGTTGACGCTGGCGCTGGCTCGTCCGGCCACAAACAGACCGGATGGTTCGTGGTTGCCAGGCGAGCGACGATCCGGCGTGATCATCGCGCTCGATGCCTCCTTCAGCATGCAGCACAGCGACGGCAAAAACACACGGTTCGAGCGAGCGTTGGAACGAATCGACGTCATTAGTGAGCGTATTCACACTGGAGATCCTGTCTCCTTGGTTCTGCTCGGCGGCGAACACCGGGTTGTCCTGCAAAACATGGCCTTCGAACGGGAAAAGTTCCGCACGATCCTGCAACAGCAGAAAGTGTCGGCGGAACTTTTGGATTTGGATAGTGTTCCGAAGCGTTTGAGCGAGCTGGCCGAGGACATGGTTGCTCACCAGAAGGAGATCTATATCGTCACGGACGTCCAGTCGCACGACTGGGATCCCCGTTCCGTCCGACTGCGCCAGGCCCTGAAGAATCTGGGGAAAAGTGCCAGTGTTTTCATGGTGCCGGTGTCCGGCGGCGCAGATAACTTGGCGGTCACGAGCTTAACTTTTTTGTCAGGATCGCTCCGCAAGGGAACGGCTGCTCGCTACCAGGCCACAGTTCGCAACTGCGGCACTAATCCTGTTTCTGATATTGAAGTTCAGTGCCGAGCGGACGGCGTTCAAATCGACAGTAAACGAATTCCTGTTATTCTTCCCGGTTCGTCGGAGACAGTTTCTTTGTTCGTCCCGTTTCACAATGCGGGCCCTACACGCATTACTTGTGAGATTAATGGTGACTCGCTGCCAACAGACAACGTACGTCGAGACGTAGCCGTGGTCCGGGACCGAGTGTCCATCCTGTGCGTTGATGGCTCTTCGGGAGATGCGGGCCGACTGATCGTCGCGGCGCTGCTGGCTCGCGATGACGGGACCGAAAACGAAGACTACGTGGTGCGCAGCGTGCCGTGGCTAGCTTTCCCGGGGCAGGATCTCAAGAATGTTGATGTCGTCGTGCTGGCCAATGTGCCTGAAATCACTTCGGACCAGGCCTATCGGCTTTCACAACATGTCCGAAAAGGCAACGGTTTGGTCTGGTTTGCCGGCGATCAGGTGAAGATCGCCCAATGGAACGAACGATCGACAGGACATCGTACGGAAAAAGGCAAGCTTGAATCTCCGCTGCTTCCGGCTGTGATTGGTCAGTTGGTTGACAGTAGCGATGCACTTGGGGCAGGGCAACCACTCGATCCCAGCATGCCCGATCACATCTTGTGTCGTCCATTGCAATCCTTGCCCGAGGACCTTCTCAGTGAAACACGTGTTCTAAAGCGACTGCAGGTGGAACCCAGAGCGACGAGTTTCTCGGTTCTCAACCTGGCGGGGAGCAACTCACCTATCCTTCTCGAGCACGCTCTCGGCCGCGGCCATGTCGTCATGTTTACCACT
>JBDOMX010001129.1:0-1544 GCA_039831615.1 Planctomycetaceae bacterium | reverse complement strand
CCTTGCGTGCATCTTCGTTACGGCGCAGACGCTTCAACAGCCCTTCGAGCTGTTGGATGATCTCTTCCTGGACGGGAAGTGCGGCGGTGCGGAAACCGGCAGCCTTGCCGGCGTCCTCGGTATCCCGACCCGTTTCGAACAGCCGGATCGCGTCGGCCATCAGCCCGGCGTACAGTTCCGTCAGCGTCTTGACCATTGTGGCCACCGGCAGCGCTCCGGACTTCATGGCGCGGCTCAGCACAGCGGTATTGGTGCGGATGCGTGTCTGCCGCAGCAGCAGATTGTCGAAATCGACTCCGGACGCTGTCTGTGCGCGATTCTCACGTTGCAGGCGAATGAGTTCTTCGAGTACAGCGGCGTAATCGTCCATCCGCATTTCGAGTTTGGCCAGAATCTGTTCGGGTGTGATTACGAAGATGGAGAACCTGCGGGAGATGGTCTCACCGGGGCCGGTCAGTGCATTGCGGTCACTGGCGATGGCCCAATACTGCACGTGATCACCCGGCTGGATGCCGGATTTCTGAAGATCCCACTCGTAGCGGTCAACGCTTTTCAATTCGGGTTGGCCGGAGTGTGGGAAGCGGACGAGCTGCCGCAGCGTTTTGTCATCGTTGACCCGATAAATCAGGGACACGGTCTGCAATCCATAGTCGTCCCGAGCTTCGATGGTGAGCTTGAAGGGGTCTTCGGCTTTGACCTGTTCGTCGCGTCCGGGAACGGGAATGGAAATTCTCGGTGGCTGATCGTTGATCAGCGTGACGGCCCGCCACAGCGGTTCGGTATTCTCGTAAGCATCGGTGTCGATCAGGCGGATCTTGTATCGCGTGGGAGCTTTCAGCATCTCGCCTCGAATCTGATCATTGGTCTGCGCTTGTTCGCTCCACAACACGAACGAGGTGTTCCAACTGCGTTTCCCTTTTTGGCCGGACATGGTGATCACGCTGCCGGTTTCCGTTTCCAACGCGGCGCTGTGCAGAGGTTTTGTGGAGGTCAATTTCATGCGGATGCGCGTGCCGACCAGCGCGTTGAGTTCCCCTGATGCTGCTGAGATCTCCTCGGGTTCGCGGCCGGTGTAGTCCGGAAATTCATAAGTCACTGACAGGCTTTCAACCTGGGGCCGCTGGACGATTTCGATTGATCTGTCGCGTGAGCGGTCGTCTCCCGCTGCGATATAGAACTGAAAGGATGCGTCCGCCTCCGGAATGTTGAACCGAAAGGTTCGATAGTTTTCCGTTCGAGTTTTCTGCTTTGCTGGTCGCATCGGAACCGGCCGCCATTGCTGTCCGTCGCTGCTGCGATACAGGGTCGCGGTTTGAGGTATGCTGCGACCGCCGACGCGGACCGTGATGTTGATCGCGGCGCCTGCGGGGTAACGCTTGCCGGACTTGGGAGTGATGGAATCTTCATCGATGACGGTCGCTGTGTAGGGCTCAATGTCGGCGATGGGCAGCATCACGCGCCCCAGACCGTTAAAAAATCTCGGCGACAGAAAAGTGGCGTAACCGACGATCAGCAACACGGCGATGCCCGTGGAAATCGAAGCG
>JBDOMX010001037.1:0-1544 GCA_039831615.1 Planctomycetaceae bacterium | reverse complement strand
CCGACTGACAGGAATGTTATAAAACTTGCCGCATTATGCAGGATCGGCTGCCGCATTCAGGAGTTGACGCTTCCCGCCGACATTTGAGAGAACTGCCTTCTCAATTCTGCAGCAGGGAATTCTTTCCAACTGTTTCATACCGATTCAATCTCTCGCGGCCGGATCGCTTTCGCTGTTCGCGCCACGCTGAATCGTCTCTCTCCGTCTGGTTTTCATCATGAAACCCACGCTCATCTCCGCTGTCATCGTTTGTGCGTTCTCCGGATGTGCAACCGCACTACTCGAAGAGCGAGTCATCACTGATTTCGTGGCCGCACTGGATGAGGAAAATGTGCCTGCTATGCGTCGTGTGGTTTCGACAGAGTTTGAGCGAAAGGCAATGCGTTCTGACGACGTTCTGCGAGACCTGGAGATTGTCAAACTGCCGAAAGGCGAGATGAAAATTGTCGAAATCTCAGAGCCTTCAGAAGACAGCCGCAGTGTGATCGTGACTGATGATTCCGGAGACAAGTTCAAATTCGAATTGGTTCGCGACGATCAGAAGCAGCGCTGGGCTGTCAATGACGTGCTGGTACGCCAGCAGAAAAAATGGAAGAAGGTTCGCTCCAATGTGACGTGGCCAACGACTCAGGTTCTGGATCTGGTCTTCAGTGTTCGGGAATACCTCGATGTCTGGTCTGGTGCTGAACGCAACCTGATTTTGGCAAGGTCCACGCCTGCACTGGCGGCGTCGCTGGAATCGCTGCCCGAGTCCTGGCTGCCGGTGATCACAAACGGGATCGCCGCCAACTATGATCCGGCTTTGGCGCGTAAACCGGAGGCACAGCTGAACAACGACTCCGCTGTCATCCGGATGCCGGTGCGGGGCGGTTATCTGCTCGTCAGTGCGCAGCAGATCGACGATCGGTGGCTGGTCGACGATATCGAAATCCACAAACGCAGTGAGTCCGGCCATCCTGGTTCCGTGCGTCGTCAGGCAGACGCGGTCGGCAGCCTCTGCCGTTTCCTGAACGCTTTTGCGAGCGGTGACAGCGAGCAGCTCAAAGACACGTCGACGCCACAGTTTTACGACGGAACATTGCAGTTCGCGGATTTGAAGCTGGTGACCCTGCCATCGACAGATGTGGCCCCGGATGAGCTGAGTATCCGCGCGTTTTCCGGACGAGTGACGATCATCGTGCCCACGACGCGTGAATTCGTCCGATTTGATCTGCTCGATCCCGACCGCGGTGCTGAAAAACACGTCGTTGGCAACAACGGTGCACGACATTTTCAGGTGGATGACGTCATTCTCAATGATCGAACTCGTCGCCATGAACGGACACTCGGGTCCGTATTTACAGCCCCCGCTCGCGCCTCTCTCTTCGTGACCGCGCTGCAGACGCGTGACATTCAAATGTTAAAACAGCTCTCGACCAGGGACTTCAACGAAGCGGTCTGGGATCGAACTTCCTCGGACCTGCTCAGTCGATTGACGCTGCCGTCTGCTCAATTGAGAAACATGAAGCTGAAAGGAAGTGATGTCAGGGGAAATCGGACGGAAT
>JBDOMX010000202.1:0-1545 GCA_039831615.1 Planctomycetaceae bacterium | reverse complement strand
CGTAGTTGACTGCACTCGCGCAGCCGGCCCTCCAGTTCGGAGAATTCCGCGTCGGTCAGGCTCCCCGAGCAATAGCCATTGACAAGCTCAAGATCACGTTGCTCATCGCTCATGTCAGGCTCTCCGTGGCGGCGGCAAGTTTCGTTTGGACGCAGGTGGCAAGCCGGTTCCGAATGCGGGCCAGCGCCTTGTACAGGCCGGTCGGCGATTTTCCAATCTGTCCCGCTACGTCTTTGATCGCAGCCCCGTCCTCATAGACGGCCTTCACAAGCTCCAATTGACCTGACTCAAGATTCGTCACACATTCGCGAAGCAGTCGCAGCCGTTCATCCTGAGTGGCGGTGACACTTTCCGCCGTGGTGGCCAGCAATTCAAAGACGTCTTCGCTGAACTGCAGTCGATCCGTCGCCCGCCGTCGGCGGTACTTCAGAACTTCGTAACGTGCAATCATGAACGCCCAATCGAGAAAACCTGCCTCGGCACTCTGGTCAAACTGTCCAAACTTCCGCCAGAGAACAACGCTCGATTCCTGCATGACCTCATCCACGCCTTCCCAGGTCGGTAGCAACGACGCCACGAAAGCGCGCAGATTCCCTTCGAACCTGGTAAACAGTCGCAGGAACGCCTCGTGAGTCGCGTTTTTTTGGCTTTCGTCAGTCATAACCTGCGAGGATACTCCGCCTGCCACGCGAATTGCCCACTGGTAATGCAAAGAACGGGTGATTCTGCGCAAAGACGCGATGCCGTAGGGTCAAAAAACTCCGACACCGGAAATGCTCTTTGACAATCCGTTGTTAGCAAGCAAATCGAGTCACGATTTCGGCCGAACGTGGTTGAGACGATTGGACCACAGGCGAGTAAATCGGTGTCTGTTTCAACTGAGCGTGCACCTTCACCGCAGAATGACCACGATTCGGCGCAGCTCAGAATCAAATCAAGCAGCGCGTCGGTGGTAGTACTTCAGCATGCCACCGAGTCGTTCTCGGCATTCGATTCTGCCCGCGACGGCACCGACATTTGCGGTCGGCTCGATGAGCTCATTGCCGAGCCCCTGATGATTCCGCTCGCTGTGGTAGTGCTCGACGTACTCATGCACGGCGTTCTCGAGTGACCGCTGACCGAAAAAGATCATGCGGTCGACACACTCGGACTTCAGACTGCGAAACCACCTCTCCATGTAGGCGTTCAGGTTGGGGCTCTTCGGTGGCAGCAGGACGACTTCGGTATCGGTGTTCTGATCGATGAAGTCCCGCAAGGCGATGAAGCTGGTGTCTCGATCCACGATGAGGTGACTGGCGTCTTTGAGGAAGCCGTCTTCAGTGTCTGTCAGGTTCCTGCAGACCTGTTGCATCCATGTGGCATTCGGACTCGGCGTGATGCCAGCGATCTGCACACTGCGGGTTTTCAGATGCATCACGGCGAGAACGTAGAACGTGACCAGCCCGTTCCGCGTCCAGACTTCGACGGTGGTGAAGTCCGTGGCGAAGATGGAATCCCAATGAGCTTTGAAGAACGTTGACCACGACGGCGTTCGCTGGCGATCCG
>JBDOMX010000703.1:0-1546 GCA_039831615.1 Planctomycetaceae bacterium | reverse complement strand
AACGGCGACCGCGATCCCGATCGGCCCACCAAGTGTCCCAGTCTCTCCGGCAATCAGAAGTGAGGCACCGATGCCAGCCGCTTCGCTGACGGCCATCACGACGACGGACTCGTAAAGCTGCCCGGAAACTTCCGCGAACGAGCGATCGTAGGCCAGGATTTGGATCAGCGACTCACCGGCAATGAACAGACTTCCGGCAACACCACCGATCACAACGGCCCGCTTGTGGTCCTGCAGACAGGCGCTGACAATTTCACTGGCCGAGGCGCTGTAGCGATTCACAAGAACCGCCACGGGGAATCCGCTGTAGGTACCGTCCTTCTTCGCTTCCCAGACCCGCTCACGCGTGTTGCGGCCTTTGGTGCTGACAATCTTGCCACTCTCGATGAACATGTCGGAAATGTCGCGTGCCTGTGACAGCAATCCACCCGGGTTAAACCGCAAGTCGAGCACAAGCCCTTTAAGCTTGTGCTTCTTCGCAGACTCCAGCGCATCCCGCAACTCTGCCGCACTGCGTCGGCTGAAATGCGTCAGTCGCAGGTAGGCGATATCCTTTTCGTCCTTCAGCATGAAGTCCCACTGGTCGTCTTCGCCGTAGGTGTCACCCAGAACGGTGGCGACCTGGATGATGGCACGCACCACCTTGATGCGTTCCAGCTTGTCGGAACCGGCATGCTTGACGCCCATCGTGACCGGTTCGCCCGGCTTGCCCTTCATCAGTTTGACGGCATCACTGATCGAGAATCCTTTTGTGGATTTGCCTTCGATTTCGAGAATTCGGTCGCCGGCACGGATGCCCGCTTTGTACGCTGGTGTTCCCGGAAGCGGCGTCATGACGGTCAACGTGTTCGTCGTGGGATCCACACTCACCTGAATGCCGACTCCGCCAAACTGCTGCTCGACCTGCCTGTTGAACCGGGCCAGGTCTTCGGGCTTGATGTACGAGGAGTATTGGTCCAGCTTGCTGACCATGCCCTGAATGGCTGCTTCCAGCAACACGCGGCGATCAACACCCTTCACGTAGTTTCGTTCGATTTGCTCGAACGTGTCCGCGAAGGTTTTCATCAGTTCGTAGTATTCTTCATCCTTGGGGTTTGGCTTTTTCCCCTGGGCCTGGACGGAACCAGCCACAACGACCAAAACCAGCAAGCATGAAAACCCTGAAAGGCATCTTCGCCATTGCAACCGCATGAGCATTCTCCGCGAAAGAGGGCGCGCAACCATTGTCCATTCAGACAGTCAAACTTCCAAAGCCTCTTGCCTCGAAATGGGAACACATCCACAAGTCGAGCGTTCCCACGACTGTCCAATTCTTCGGAACATTTAGTTTAGGCGATTCGCGGACATTCGGCAAGATTCGATAACTCTCAGGATGTGCCGCCCACGTCAAACCGCAGCCGTAGCGGCACTTCCAGCCCGTGACGCTCCATCAGAATCTCGTCGGACAGCACGACATGTGGCGGCCCGTCACCGTGAATCTGGCCTTCGTCGAGAACGAGCACGCGTTGACAATGCGCGACCACCAGATCCAGATCGTGGGTCGCGA
>JBDOMX010000399.1:0-1546 GCA_039831615.1 Planctomycetaceae bacterium | reverse complement strand
CAACAGGACGGCAGCCCAGCCTCTGATTTCCGGGTTATCGTTGCCGAGTGCCTCTTGCAGGGCTGTCCTGGTGTCGCCGCTGGCACGTTCCAGTGTGCGAACAGAAGCCCAGCACACGGTAGCCACGTCATCGCCCAGCAGCGTGATCAGCGCAGAGATTGTATCCGGATTATCGACCGGCCCTGATTTTCCCAACTTGACGGTGGCTCGATAACGGGCTTTCCAGTCAGAGGACTTCAGGGCGGCGACAAGAGTTGCATTTTCGTCCTCGTCCAATTCGCTCTCTACAAGAAAATCCGGATGCAGAGACGTCTTGAGCAGCATCTGTGCGGACACTGCAATCCGCTCGTCAGATGAATCGACCAGTTGAGCGACGATTTTTCGCGCGCTGACGGTTGGACTGCGCCCCAATGCGGACAACAAAGCCTGGCCACCACGTGTGATTGCTTCAGCGTTCTTGATCGCATCCAAAATGGCCTGCATTGCAGCATCATCGCCGGTTGCGGCAAGATGGCCAGCCACAAAAGTTCTCGTTCGGTCTGCACCTGACAGAAACACGTCCAGCAGAACTGCGGTCGCTCTCGGGCCCCCCACTTTTGCGATGGCACTTACGTAAGAGAGTAACAGGCGGTGGCGTTTTTCTTCCCCCATTTTGCTCAGCATGGCGAGCAGTTCTTTGTCCGATTCTGCGTTTCCAGTGTTAGCTAGGGCCATTACTGCCAGGTACGCGGAACTGTCGTCTGCGGCGTTTCGCAAAAGCCGCAAACAAACTAAAGGATCCCCCATCGCAAGTAACGCCCGAACGATGCGTCCCTTTTCCTTGCCTTCCATCTTCTCCTCAAGAACTGCAATACTTGAGCGGCGTTTGATGATTCCCAGTCCTTCGAATGCGCCATAAGCCGCTGGGTCATCCTCTGCGATCATGTCCTCCAGAAGGGCAACGGCCCTGACATCGTTGAGATTCGCAAGTCCGACGGCGATGGCCGATCGAAGGTACGAAATTCGATAAAAAGAATCGTTCGAGACCAGACAGTCCACAAGCAGATCGGACGCCGGCAATTGACCGGTCGATCCGATCGCCTTTACGACGTGATGGGCCGTATCGAAGTAACGGTGGCTTTTGCATTCCTTAAACGAGGCCAGGAGCGTGAGGTAGGCATCGGGGTCATGCAGAGTCTCCAGCATTTGTGCGGCGTGGAAACACACACTTCGACTGGTGAGAATCCCCTTCATGAGTGCCTGCCGTGCTGCCGGTGTGTCGAGTTCCGCGAGGAGCTCTGCGGCTTTTTTGCGCTTCGCGAATTCTTTCGTCTTGAGCAGGACCTCCTTAAGATCAGCCACAGACGATTTGATGTCATTCAAAGAACTATCTGTGTCGCGAGAGCTGTACGACGGCAATCGAATTGGCACCGGGAATTCAAACGATGTGATAGAACAGTTCGGTAATCCTCGCCACAGTTTTGCAACACCGTCACCGGAAACAGATGTTCTCGACAAGTCTAAGCTTTGCAGAGAATCCAGGTGATGCAAATGCTCCAATCCTGCG
>JBDOMX010000463.1:0-1547 GCA_039831615.1 Planctomycetaceae bacterium | reverse complement strand
TTTTGACAACGCCCACCATCATCTGAATCGCTTCGACATCCGCCTCGGAAGACGCTGGAAATCCGGCGTCAAGCGAATGCACACCCAGCTCTTCCAGTGCCAGAGCGATCCGGAGCTTTTCTGCCGGTTCGAGTGTGGCACCGGGCATCTGCTCTCCATCACGCAAGGTGGTGTCGCTGAACAGAACCCGGCCGGACCGGCGGTGATGCGAAATGATGGCGTGACGCACGACGTCACTGGCTCGTTGGGTCATCGACTGTAAGAAACTGGGAGGGGTCATCTGAACTGGTATCCACCTGGTGTCTGCATTCCATACTCCGAGCCCGGCCGGTGTGCGCGACTCGAGTGGGAGCAATCCGTGCCGCATGCGTGCGTTGCCCGAGCTTCCGCTCGGCGACTGAGCACCGAGTTCACCGTTATCACTTTTTCAACAATTGGGGCAGTTGGTTCTTGAGATCGGCCACCGTCACGCGTGAACTGACCACAACGCCGGCGCGATCGACCAGGAACATCGTCGGCAGAGACACCACTCCATAGCGAATCGCTGGTGGGCTCTCCAGCCCTCCCTCCTCTCGGATTTGCGGCCACACGACCCGCTGTTCGCTCAAGTACTTGGACACGGAATCCGGATCGACGTCGAGGTTGATCCCAACAACCTCAAACCCCTGGTTATGGTACTGCTGGTAGAGTGCCTGGATCTGCGGCAGATCTTCCGTGCAGGGACGACACCAGGTCGCCCAGAACATGACCAGTATGGGACGTCCCCTGTAACCGGAACCGGCCAGATCGATCGTGCTCCCGTCCATTCCCGATCCGGCCATGTTGAGTGACTTGCCTTGCAATCCCAGCCGCGTCAGTGCTCCGGCTCCCCGCTGGCCGGCCACAGTCTGTGGATGCCCCGCTGCGAGCCGTTGGTACCAAGCCTGGGCTTCCTGCTGCTTGCCGGCAAATTCTTGAGTGATCGCCAGTTGCAGGAGCGCATCCGGAGCGTCCTCTGAAGTGGGATAAGCTTCGACAAACTCCTGCAATTGCTTCATCCACCGGCCCTGCACGTCCTGCCGCTGCTGCGGGGTGGCTTGTTGAATTTCACGACTGTAGCTGGCCAAGGCATAACGGTACTTCACATAGGCAGCCATTTTCGAATCCGCGCCGCGCGCTTGAGATTCAGATTCCATGCGGCGGAGTTGTTGCAGCCCCTCGGGATCGGCCCCAGTTTGAACGGCCGCCACCAACCCGTCCACCAATTGCCGCATCCACTGCTCGCGATCCGACTCGGTTTGGGACTCGTTGGCCAGCCTCTGCAACAAAGCCGTCCGCTGCTGGTAGTAGTCACGTTGCATTGACTGGCTGGCTGTGGAGTCCGGACGCTTGCGGTCAAGTTCCTGTAACTCCGTCAACGTCTTCTTCATCGCCGGAGTCAGGTTGGACGCCACTTGTGCCTCGAGTCCGCCGGTTGTCGGTGGCCCGGGTTGCATCAGTATCCCGGTGGAAGTCACCGAATTGCCTTCGATGGGTCGCGGTAACTGAGTCAATTTCCATGTATCACC
>JBDOMX010001209.1:0-6294 GCA_039831615.1 Planctomycetaceae bacterium | reverse complement strand
AACGGCGAAAGCTTTCGATTCAAAGAGTCGATGAAACAAAAACAGCAGCCCGGTTCAAAGGACTGACGGCCGCTGGCACGGCAAAAACGAAGCTCACGACGACCACGCTCTCGGTCGTCAAACACTCACCAGGTGGGACCATTTTCCGCGCCGAAGTGGGTCCGTTTTACACGCCGATCTCCATGCAGCCACAGCAGGTATGATGAAAAAGGTCAATTCGAATGGGCCGGGCATGCCGGGCATGTTCTGTTCTCCGCATCGGGGTTCTGATGAACTGGATTCACACGCTGGATACGGTATCCACCTCTCATGCACTGTGCTGGCTTAACGAACTGACGGCCTGCACAGATCACGGAAATCAGGGCCAAAAGCGTGAGTCTCCAACTGCGACTCAACTGGTGGTGGATGATTGACACAGACTCTTTCCTTTGATTCTGGCGACTTTTGACGAGAGATGTAACGAGGAAATCCGAACTCGACACTACTCACTCCAACTTCGTTCTCACCTTCTCGACCGACTTCAATGAGTACACCGGCACCACGACATCCTTCACACCGGCGATGTCCCTCACCACAACGTAGTCTTCGCCGATCTCCACGACCGTGTGTCCCAAAGGCACCTCTGGCTCCATGAAGCTGATCGAGTACGCCGCCCCTTGATCCTTCAGATTCACCGCTTGACCGAGTTTGATCATCGAGAACACGCCCTTCGGATTCTTGGCGCTTTGGGCACCCAAAGCCGTGGCGACGGCGATCAGAACGACGATCCACATCCAGTTCTTCACTCCCCAACCTCCTTCAGTTCCAACCAATTGATGGACAAAATCGCCGTGGCGTCTGACAGACCTGGCTGTCCGCAATCGACAAACAAGCGGGCAGCTTTCATCAGCCACAGTTGAACGTCTGCGAAGTCTGGTGGTTCCTCGCTCCTGATTTCGATTGTGACGGGAGCCGTGAAGCGGAATACGGATTCGTGTTTGGCGTATTCAGTCAGAATCTCGGTGCAGACATCGCCTACTTCAGTTTCGTCGGCGAAGAGGAGCCCGTCATCTTCTTCATGGCTCCAGCCGTCACCAGTCCAGAACTGTTTGTTCTGGTTGGCGATGAGGAAGCGGGGGTGTGCGGGCTGGCCTTTGGCGATGAGGCTGAGGACGAGCATCTTGTAACTCCGATTGGGTTGGGATCGGAGTGTTATGCGGTGTCCTCAAGTGTTAGTGAGTTGAAGACCTGACTGAGGAATCAGCCTGACCGGTCACTGGATTGGCGCAACGTGACCGATTCTCAATGTGAAACGAGGCCGAATTAGATACACCTCGGGACAGATCGAGATTGGATACAGGATAGGCGAAAGAAAAAAGCCCTATCCCGTTACAGGATAAGGCTTTGCGTTTACACCCGGAAGGATTCGAACCTTCAACCTTCGGTTCCGAAGACCGATGCTCTATCCAGTTGAGCTACGGGTGCTTGTGTTCTGTTATCTGGAATTTTACAGTTTTAAACGTCAGTTCCACGACGCCTCCCCGGCGTTGCTCCTGACCAAATCAAGTACCGAGGCTCAAGAGTATGCCAACCATTGCGAAACCAGGCAAGCCACGCACAGACTTTCCCATGTACGCTCACCGCAATGGACAGTGGGCAAAGTAGATCAAGGGAAAAACATAGTTCTTCGGAAAGGTGGGAAGTCCCGGATGCCGCCCTGAAGTCATACGCTGAACAGCCGGATGGCATCCTGGCCGGACGTGATTCGAAACGTCAAAGAGGCGTCGCGACGCCCGATTGCGTCACTGTGGCCGATATCGTCAATCACTACCTGGAATCACTCAACAGTCGCCTGAGTCGCGGTCAGGTGTCTGACCGACATTTCAGCGACTGCGTGCGCACCGGGGAGCTGATTGTTCAACACTTCGGGCGCAGAATGGAAGGATCCAGTCTGCGGGCTGCAGACTTCTCAGCATTGCGTCAAGCGTTTCCGTCCAGTTGGGGCAACACAAAAACGGGATTGGAGATCCAGCGCATCCGGTCAGTGTTCCGCTGGGCAGCCGAGGCTGAACTCATACCGGGCGTTCCCAATTTTGGTCCGGATTTCAAGAAGCCGCAGAAGTCTGAAATGCGACGCGGGAAAGCCCAGAAAGCTGCAGAGCATGGGTCACTCGATTTCTCGGCCGAAGAACTGAGAACGCTGATTGAAGCTGCGGAAGGCTGGCTGAAAGCCTGCGTTCTGCTGGGAATCAACTGTGGTTTCGGTAACCTGGATTGCGGTCGACTAAGATCCGGACACGTTGATTTTGACAGCGGATTCTATGACCTGCCGCGGCAAAAAAGCGGGATTCCCCGTCAGTGTACGATGTGGCGATGCACGCTGGACGCGATTGAGTTGGCAATGAGAGATCGCCCGATTGCAAAAGCGGACAGCGACGACAGTCTCTGCTTCCTGACGACACACGGCCGGCCAGTGATTTGGGAGTCAGTACACCCATTGAAAGGCACGCTGAGCCGTTGCGACAACGTCGGCAAGGCATTCACCAACCTGGTGAATGCCTTGTGAACTTCGAAGGAGGCGCGGATTCTATTGCCTGCGCAGGACCTTTGAGACCGTTGCAGGAAACAGCAGGGACCAAGTCGCCGTCAATATGGTGATGGGCCACGCTGATTCAACCATGGCTGCAGTCTATCGCCAGGGAATCGATCCTCAGCGACTGAAGGACGTGGCTGCGCATGTTGAGCAGTGGCTCTTCGGGCAAAAGGCAAGCTGAATCACTCGCCCAAAGTTGGGAGGTCGTGAGTCTGGCCGAACACGGGTTTCCTAAACTGCTTCCGCGTGGTTTTCCTCAGGCGTTCAGGTCCCTGGAACCGAACAGATGACGTTCGAAACGAATGACGGTGACACTCCGCTCGAAACAGCCATTCTCGAGACACTGAATGAGCTGACAGCCAAGTGGCAATCATTTTCCAGCCGCGAATTACTGGAGGAGAACAGGCATGCCATGCAGAGACTGATTCTCTGTGGATTTGCCAAGACACGGCTGACTTACAAGGTCACGAATACTCAGTCGGGCTGCTGGGTCCGATTGCGCTACGTGCTGTCCGGACAATTCGTGGGCGATCCACTGATGAAGTTCATGGCGGCACAATGTCCGCGGGGCTGGTTCAGTTTGAAGCCGCTGGAGCCCATTCCGGACGTGGTCGTGGGCACTGAAGAAAACGACTGGACGCTGGCAATCACGGCCGACGGAGACCGACTCCGAAAACTATCTGACAGCCGGTCGTTATTGCTTCAAACAGTGCAGGGTCACAATGCGAATCCTGTCATCGTCAAGGATGGAATGGAACAGGGGCGCGACAACGTGGGCGATCAGGGAGACGGGTTCACCGATGAAGATCGGGTGAAGCTGCAGCGCGTGGATAGTGGTGTCGATGAACTGAAGGCCGGGTCGAAGGCGAAGCCACAAGCGACCAATCCGCAGTTCGGTCTGAAATTGGATATGGCAAAACGCGAGGTGACCAGAACCGGTTTCGAAGAGTTTTGTGTGAACCTGACGAATAAGACGCATACGAGAACAACTCTACCACGACGCAGCACGCACAATTGCCCCGGTTGAAAGTGCGAACCACCCAATTGCAGAGATCACAATGGAACATCGCCATTCGGGTGAATGGCGACACAAAGCGAACAAAATCGATTCGCCGAAGGAAGCCGACTGTATCCTGGGCGAGCACTTCGAAACGATCAACGAAACAGTCCGAAAGCCAACACTGAAGTATTGGCGAGATGGGTTCCATCACTGGCACGAGGGTGCGTGGCGTCTGCTGGAATCCGGTGCCATGTTGCAGATCGTATCCGGGCACCTCGGGGCGAAGTTCGAAGGTGTTGGTAATTCCCACATCGCGAACGTGACTTCATTCCTCAAAGGGAAGTGCTTTCTCAATGGAGCCATTGCCCAGAACACCTGGTTCAATGATGTGGACCGCGGGCCACGAATTGCGGTCGAGAATGGACTGATTGATCCGGAGACCGGCACGCTCGAACCCGATACGCCAGATTGGTTCTCACGTGTCAAGTTGCCGGTTGTTCATGATCCGGCCGCCACTTGTGATCAGTGGATGAAGACGCTGTTCGTCAATCTCGAATGCGACACGGAGCGAATTGCGATTCTGCAGGAATTCACAGGCTATCTCCTTTGGCCACGGCTGACCTTTCAGAAGTACCTGACTCTGCTCGGCGAAGGTGGCAACGGCAAGTCAGTCTTCATTGCCGGACTCCAGGCATTACTCGGCCGACCCAACACCAGCAACTACAGCCTGAAATCGCTCGGCGACAATCGTTTTGCAGCGGGAGGCACAATTGGAAAACTCGCGAATCTCTGCGCGGACATTTCGGAGATCAACAAGGTTTGTGAGGGCGTCCTGAAACAGCTCGTCTCCGGCGACGTGATCACCATCGATCGAAAGCATCAGTCGATGCTCGACGTCACACCCACAGCAAAACTGGTTTTCAGCGCCAACAATCTTCCACGCTTCACAGACCGCTCATCAGGCATGACCCGACGTATGATCATCGTTCCGTTCAACCGCACGGTGCCGGAAGATGAGAAGGTTCTGGACATGGACAAGCCGGAATTCTGGATGTCCGAACTGCCAGGCATTCTGAACTGGGCGCTCGAGGGACTGGTGAGGCTTCGCCAGAAAAACGGATTTACCGACAGCGTTGAAACCCGCGAGGCAGCTGAGGAATACCGTCTCGACCACAACCCGGCGGCTGTTTTCATCGAGGAACGACTTGTCGTGAACGAGGACCCGAATTCATGGGTGTTGAAATCCGACGTTTACCGGTCCTATCGGGACTGGTGCACATCCCACGGACGGAAGCCGTTAGGTGATGCTGAATTCGGAAAGGAGGTTCGCCGAGCGCTCAACGTGAAGGACGGCCGGCAACGGATCGACGGTGTTCGGCAGCGCGTTTACTACATGCTGAAACTGATTCGCGATTCCACATTTACCTTCTGATTCCTGTCCCGGGTGTCCCATGCTTCTGACCATGAGGCCTCTATAGAAAAAGAAAAAGAAGGAAGAAGAGAGTGTGTAGGAGGTAGAAGAGAGTAAAGGGGGGCCGGGCCCCGAGACACCCGGGCCGCTGGAGGCGAGACCAATAAAAACACTGGGGTTGTGGAAATCTCTGTCCCGGGGTGCCCCGGGACAACTTTCAAGTCAATCGAGGAACGAGGTGATGAAGAACCACCGATGCATCGGAGTCAGTCTACTGTCGTCAGCAAAAGCCGCACTCGAACAGATGGATCTGGCTTCAACGGCATGAAGACAGCGGACGGTGACCACTGGCCAGCTTCGGAACGGCTGCGGAAAGATATCGAGGCGTGTGAAGCACGGAACTCGACCGCCCCACACAACGTGGTGCGGTTCGATCTTTGTCTGGCGTACGTCTCCCCCATGATCCAGGGCGGTGAGATCGATATGCAGGGGATCATTCAGAAAGTCAAAGCGGCGATCGTCGAGACGGTCAACACGGAGACTGAGTGGGATACGAATGGATCGCACGTGAATGCCACTGGCGGCAACGGGAACAGCGAACTGCCCTTGCACGATGAAGAGATCACCTGGGACTTCAGCTAAACCCATGAACCAGCAACATGAATTCACATTCGCCGCAACCATGAACCGGAGCCGACCAGTGAATCAAGACAATCGCCATGTCGACAACGACCGTGGACAATCTGATGAGCCAACCAGCGACGAGGGAGAGATATGAATCAAGGATCGCCTGCAAATGGAAGAGCAATAACAGCGGGTCCTTCGGACACTATGTCCCAGCCACCCCCACATAGAGCGGTTTGTTCAACACAATCTGTCGTCTCCGTCCAGACAAAGGGCGATGAAACGTGAGCAAGGCAAGGACTAACAGCAATTCTTCAGAGAGAAAACGGTTACGAGATGCCGCGGACCGGCCGGCCCGGACTGCTGCCACGCAGGAAATCGGACCGCTGCCGAACGTACAGGATCCCCAGCGCCGGGAGCGCGCCGCCGCCGCCGACAATCTGCTGTTCGCAGTGACCTACTTCAAGCCGACGTTCTATCTCGATTGGGCACCGTACCAACGGCGAATGATGGACCGTTTCCAGTCGGTATTGCTGAATGGTGGCCGGGAGTGTCACGCGGTCCGGCGAGCCGGCCTGAAATCAACCTGTGAGGTGGTGACGGTTTCAGGGACAGGTCATTCTCTTATTCATTGAGATTGATGATCTGTTCGAATTGAGCAGGTGAGCAGTATTCGATGCCTGAATG
>JBDOMX010001011.1:0-1550 GCA_039831615.1 Planctomycetaceae bacterium | reverse complement strand
CGAACAGCTGTCGGGAGGGCTGAGGCGACGAGTCGAACTGGCGAAGGGAATTCTTCATCGACCGCGGATTCTTTTGCTGGATGAACCCAGCGCTGGTCTGGATGTGCTGGCCCGCCGCCGTTTTTGGGACCTCGTCGAAAGTGTTCGCAAATCGGATAGCACCACCGTGATTGTCTCGACACATCTCATGGACGAAGCCGAGCGCTGCGATCAGCTCTTTCTGCTCAATAAGGGGCGAGTGGTCAAATCGGGATCGCCGGCGGACCTGCAGTGCAGCATTGACGGTGAGCGGCTGACCGTGCGATGTCGTGACGTCGACAGCGCGATTCAGATCATGGAATCGGTGTTTGGTGAATCGCCGACTGTTCGCGGCGATTCCCTAAGCCTGCGAGCGCTGAATGCTCCGACACGTGTGTCGGAACTGATGGAGCGGCTGGGCAGCAACGTGTTGGCCATCGAGGTGGCTCAGACGTCGCTGGACGACGTGTTTGTTGAAATCACCGGCCGCGGACTGATCGACGAAATGCCGGATGACTCATGAGAAGAAAGTGAATGGAATGGTTTCTCCACGTGTCTGTGTCCTGCGTGCTCCAGGGACAAATTGTGATGTCGAGACGGCTCACGCATTTGCCCTCGCGGGAGCAACTGCCGATCGAGTCCACCTGTTTCGGCTGTTGGAGTCTCCGGAGTTGCTGCGCGACTATCAGGCTCTCTGCATCCCGGGTGGATTCAGCTACGGCGATGATCTGGGAGCCGGGGTGATTTTCAGCGGTCATCTGCGCGACCAGCTGCATGACTCGGTGCACGAGTTTCTGCAGTCCGACACTCTGATTTTGGGGATCTGCAACGGTTTTCAGGTGCTGCTGAAATCAGGACTGTTGACTCGTTCGCCGGATGCAGCCGATGGATCCGCCGCTCAGACCATGACGTTGACGTGGAATTCCAATTCGCGTTACACCGACCGCTGGGTTCGCTTGAAGGTGGCATCGTCGTCGTGCGTGTTCCTCAGGGGGATGGACGAGTTTGAGTCTCCCATTGCTCATGCAGAAGGGCGGCTGGCAGTCCGGGAACCTGGCGTGATTGATGAATTACGCCGGAACGATGCCATCGCCGTTTGTTACTGGTCCGACTCTGCAACGCAGCAGCTGGAGGAAGTGGGAGACATCACCCGCGTGGATGTGTTGCCGGAGCCCGAGAACCCGAATGGATCCGTGGCAAATATTGCCGGTCTGTCAGACTCCACCGGTCGAATTCTAGGTCTCATGCCGCATCCGGAACGATACCTGTTTGCGACACAGCACCCACAATGGACCCGCCTCGGACTTCGCGGCGAAGGCGAAGGGATGAAGATCTTCAGGAACGCCGTGAATTACTTTGAGTGACGTTCGCAGTTGGAAAAAATTCGCACAACCGTTCAGTCTGGCCCCGGCGGGGCAAGGCTCCAGCCGAGCCGCTGGCACACACGACGCAGAACCAGGAACGGCTCCGCAGGAGCGTCGCCCTCCTGAAGGACAGGGCGACGCTCAGTCAGCTGCCTTTTTCAGCGTTTC
>JBDOMX010000188.1:0-6308 GCA_039831615.1 Planctomycetaceae bacterium | reverse complement strand
CCTTATTGCAACCTGATTTACGACGGAAACTGGCGCTGTCCAACTAAGACGACTCTGCAGCACGATTCCATGCCTTGACGGTTTCAATTTCCAGCGGCAGCAGCACGAACATCCATGCCCAGGCGACATTAATGAGCGTCACAGCCACTCCCCCGATGGCCACGCCGTTGATGCGAGCCATTGACTGCACCGCCGAAGTGAATGCAATAATAACGACCGGAAAACACAGGTTGGAAGCGGCCGTGAGGAAGAGAGCGACAGGCAGTGCGGCCCATCGCGAACGCAGCGATAACAGCATCGTCAGATGGGCGCACAGCAGGAACTGAAACAGATACCAGATAAATGCCGTGGTTGGCGCATACGTAAAGACGGCTGTGCCATTGATGATCAGGAGAGCGGCGATGGCCATCGCGCCGGGCATCATCGCGATTCCGCAGGCGATCAGTTTCTGGGCCAGAATCCACACTGTCTCTGACGGAATCAGCCTCAACAGGCCCAGTGTTCCCTGATCGGATTCATGCACCAGCAGACCGCTGGAATAAAACAATCCTTCGAGTGTCAGACAGCCCACCACGATGAGAAAACAGAGCCAGGTCATCGAATCCGTCAACCACAGACGTGATTGTGGACTGTTAAACTCGTGGACTGCCACAAAACCGCCGACGAGACCTCCGTACAACAAACAGCGCCCCATAAAAGCGGGGATGCCACCGGTAAAGAACAGGAAGTCTTTCCAGACCACCGACAGACTCCAGGCGCGGCTGACCGCAAATCGCCGCACATGGCGGGACCGCGACGTAAGAGCAGGGGGTGCCGGGCCTGTGTAACGATTGAACAGCAACACGCTGAGGATGAACAGGATCCCGCCAGTCAACATGCTCCACCAAAAGTGCGGTCCGACGAGACTGGGCACTCCGGCCGGCGACAGAACTTTCTCGAGGCGTGGATTCACCGACAGGATCTGCTGCCACTCATGAATATGTCGGGCGACCTGTGGAACCGATGCAGGCAGCCATCGGGGAGAGGGGGCCACGGTTGCCACCGCCTTCGCAGCCGGTCCGACGGCGAAGAACAACAGCAGAATAGTAATGGCGTGCGCAGCAGCCCGACCGGAAGTCGGCGCCGTCACCGAACAAAGCAGCGCAATATTGGCAATCAGGCAGAGCCATGCCGTCAGGGCGAGATAGGCGGCAATGATCTGAAACCATGTGACGCCGCCCAAAGTGACGGACAGGAACGTAAACGGCAGCTGGATCAGCATCAACATCAGCGCACTGATCAGTCGCGATGTCGATTTACTGAGCACAATCCCCAGCGGCGGCGCACCGGCCAGACGCAACAGGGCGAGTGTCCCCGCATCTTTTTCTTCCGTGACAGCCGAGACAAAGTAACTCATTCCAGCGACCGTGATCAGAGCCACGTTCAGGTAGCAAATCATGCCGAAGAACCGGAGTCCGGGGCCAACCGTTGACAGCGCGTCGGCGTAGGCGACTGACACAGACAACAGCACAAACAGTGCAAAGGCGCCACGGACGACATGAGGGATCGTGCTGTGCGCATCGGCGCGCAGCGACCAGCTGAACAAGGCTGCGGACGCCCGTTTCATGAACCAACTCCGCGCGTGGTCAGATCCATGAAAGCCTGATTCAGTTGCTTGCGCCGCTGAGAGAAAGCCACGATGGGCAGGCGGAGACCGGCGATGGCGGTCAGCAGGGTGTTGGCATCGACTCCCGGTGCCAACCGAATGATGAATTCGTCGGCTGTGCTGTACTCAGGAACTTCAACGTCAACAATTTCCGGGAGCGACTTCAGTTGATCCGTCACGTCGTCCGCTGAATTCGACAATCGCAGCTGGTAGCTTGGTGATTCCTCGTCTGATTGCAGCAGTGCATCCATGGGACCGCTGAAGCGTACAACTCCGCGGTCAATGATCGTGACACTGTCGCACAATTCGGCCAGTTCGGTGAGAATGTGAGAGCTGATGAAGATGGTCTTCCCCATCCGCCGGAGTTCCCGCAGAATCTCCATCAATTCGATCCGCGCTCGGGGATCAAGTCCGCTGGCCGGTTCGTCCAGCAGCAACAGATCCGGATCGTGGACGAGCACGCGAGCCAGACTGACGCGCTGCTGCATACCACGCGACAGACCGCTGATGAGATCGTTCCTGCGGCCATCCATATCAGTCAGGGTCAGAACATCGTGGATCACGGTATCACGATGATCAAGCGGCAGACCATAGGCAGCCGCGAAGAAATCCAGGTACTCAAACACTGTCATCTGCCGGTACATACTGAAGTGATCGGGCATGAACCCAATCATTTTTCGCACAGTGATGGCTTCCGAGCGCACGCTGTGGCCAAACACCTGCACATCACCCATGGATTGCTGCAGCAACGTGCAGACAATTTTGAGCGTGGTTGTTTTCCCGGCCCCATTGGGTCCGACAAAACCGTGAATCGTTTGTGGCATCACAACAAAAGCCACCTGATTTAGAGCCTGGTGTCCTTTGAAGGAATGTGACAGATCACTGACGGAAATCGCGGGGATCGTGGTTGCCGAAGCTGGATGTGGCATGGTGTGGATTTCGTTGTACTGACTGGCGTGCCGCGCGATGACCGTCAACCCAAACGCGACACATCCGAGCAGTTATTCAAAGGGCCCGACTCTTCAGCGGAATGTCGCAGACGTACAGGATGCGACCGTGTTTCTGGGAGTTGGTATTGGTTTCGACGAAGTGGTCTGATGGAAGGGTGGTGTATACAAACAGTCGAACTCGATCTGCCGGCAAGTCCAGTTCACCTGGATCGTGGATGCCGTCGTCGGCAAGACTCCTGAGAATGACCGACGGCAGCAAGCCGTCATAGAACTGATCAGCTGAGTCATTCCCGGAATTCCACCCAAAGTTAGAATAGCTGTTTTGATAGTACTCCTCACAGAATTTTACCAGGGGTCCAATTCGACCGGTTTGTTTGATCAGTCCGGCAGCCTCATCGCAGCTGGCGCGGTACAGCTGATTGCGGTACAGGAGGCGAATTTGCGCGTCGTTGTCGATTTCACACGCGGGACCACTTTTTATCTGCAGGTCGGCAATTCCGTTGGGTATTTGTCGAAAGCTGACCACCTGCAGCTGCCAGTCAGCCAGTGGCAACTGCCGCCGACAGATAAATGTCTGGGTGCTGAAAGGAGGAATGCCAACGGACAGCTGGCCGTCATTCCCACCGGTCATCACGGCATTGGTCTGCTGCTGCAGATCCGGAATAGCAAACAACGACTGCTCGTCGGTGCCCGTGATGGTGTACTGATCGCCGGCCGTGACAAACAGGGAATTCCATTCCATGACGGACTGCGTCGTCGAATCTTCAATCCTTGAGATGGCCAGAGTGTGCTGGGTGGTGAATTCCCCGTAGCCGCGCCGACCGATCAGCAAAAACAGCAAACTGAAAGCGATGGACAGTCCTGCGATTGCACCATAGACAGTGAGAAAGTGGCGGTTTTGTTTTGCCAGCAGCCAGCAACCTGGAAAAATCGAACCAATGTAGACCAGGGCCAGTAAAAAAATCAGCCACCAGGCATGTGATGGCTGAGTGAACTGCCGCATCGTCTCGAACCAGCTTTGGTCCAGCCACGACAGGTCGCCCTGACGAAAGACCGACGAAACCGACGAAGAAGTAAACGCATTGCTGTTGGCTGTCAGTTGTTCTTCGGGCAGCTGTTCCGAGTCGTCGTCGTCGACAAGATCCAGGGCGGCATCTACCATTGACTCAGTCAGATCTCCGCGCTGCAGGTCGTGGCGGGTGACGATCCCGCTGCCGACTGAAAAGGTATCGAGCGGTTGACTCAGGTCAGCCAGGTGGCCGCTGAACGTCGGCCAGGCATCGCGTGTATTCTTCAGCAGGTGCAGGCGGCCTCCGCGCCGCAGCCACGACATCAATGCGTGCTGCCGAGGGACTTCCCAATCAGGCTCGTGATCCATAAAAACCGTATGCAGTCCAAATGTGGCCGTGGCCCACGGCGGGAAGATGGACTCGGGGAAATGCTTCACGGTGACTGGCTGAAGTGACATGGTGCCTGGCGCGTCGAGGATTACCGCCGCCGGTATGGTCTTCGCTTTTTTCTTCTGGTCGGCAATGGCGTTCGTTGATCGAGGTTGTCGCTGGCCACGAAATTGCAGTCCGCCGAGCGAAAAAATCCAGTCCGCCTGATTGTCGGACGCGATGTAGGGATAAAGCTGAACCCAGCGTTGAGCGCCAGGACCGATAAACACAGGCTGTTCGAAACGACCGCTGGTGCTGCCAATGATGGCACTGTGACTGAGTGCGGCAACGGCATCGATGGACTCGTCGGTGCGGTTGTCAACCAGAAACGAAACAGGATTGAACTGACCGGTTTGCACCCGCCCGTCAAAACCCCAAATCCTGCTCTGAATGGTGATGAGTGACTCATCCGCCGCCCTCGTCGATGTGACCATGAACGAGATGATCAGCAACAGGGAGACTTTGGCACCGATGGACCGAATTCGAATGGCTGGAAACCTGAACCAGCAGAGGAAAACACGATCAAGCATGAGCATGCCTGGCTGACAGCGTGAGAACCGGCGGCTGACCCTCGTCCAGTCGCTGCAGCAGTTTGGGCGCCACACGCAGAACGAACCAACGTGCCGCCAGTAGATATGCCAGCTGCACCAGAAAGGCAAACACCACGATCTGCGCCACCGGAATCACCGCGACTTCTGCGCCTCGTGGGCCCCTGGTTCGATATTGGGAGCTGCGAAATCCAGTCGTCGGGAGCATTGTCTCCATCGATGCAATGGCCCCAGGAGCTCCCAGAGCAGACAGCCGAAGTGGCAGACCAGTGGTGTTGCTGCCGGACAACTGCTGGCCGAACTCCACCATTTTAGCGGGAATCATTGGTACCACGGCCAGCACCCCCACCAGCACAATCGAAACAGCAATGGCTTTGGTCTGTGAACGAACCCAAATCCCCACGGCAGAAGTGATCCACACGATGGTCCTCAGAATTACAAACGTCAACAGAGTCGAAACAACCAGGTAACTCATCATCAGGAAACTGTTCGACCGCCAGTTCATGAACGCCTGAGTCAGATACACGGTCAGGATCGGACAGGCCAGTACGATCAGCAAACGATTGGTACCGATAACCTTCTGTTCAACCAGCTCACGCGACGTCAATGTCGTCGACAGCAGGGGTTCCAGGGTTTGCCGCGAGCGTTCCTGCGAAAACAGAGATGCGCCCTTCACAGCGGCCAGAACAGCCGCAAAAACCCACAACATCGTCAACAGGACGATCGAAGCTGAACCCGTGGCCATCGGGTTTCCGATCGCGACGATGGCACAAACGAAAAGCGTCGGACTTTCCAGCAACAGCAGGATCCGGACCAGCCAGCGGAATTGTCCAAGCGATTTCTTGTTGCGTTCTCGCCACGTGACGGGATCGTCATCGGGAAGCGCATTCGATTCAGCGACCAATTCGATCCCACCTGTCGTCCAGGCATTCAGGTTCCTGAAGAACTGATCCAAATGACGAAAGACATTGATGACCAGGGAGGAATGCCCTACGAAGGCTCGGCGCACAATCACCGCTCGCGCGCCGGCCAGCAGCATCATCGACAGAAGCAGAGGAATCAGCGACCGCAGGGCCAGCGCCAGAAACAACGCACCCGAACCGGTCAACGGAGCCGGAGCGTACGGTACAAAGATGCGATCCAGACCCACTTCATGATTCCATGCGCCAAATGCCGTCAGAGGAAAGATATTGCCAATCACAACCAGCAACCCGGCCCCAATGTAGGACCAGACAAAAGTCGTCACTGTCGACGGGAACCAGGCCGAAAAAAAGAGCGACAATGCAGCAAACAGCAGACATTCACAGAACAGCAGCCAGACAGCTCCAAACAGCATGCCTGGATCCACACCGCCCAGCGAGTACACCCAGGCCAGCACCGGGCTCACCAGTAACAGCAGCGTCAGCATCGGGACAATGCGACTGAGCAGTTTTTCAAGAATGATCGTGGATGGCGACAATCGCGTCAGCAAAAGAGTGCCAAAAGTATTCTGTTCTTTCTCCGAGGTGATCGCCGAACAGCACAGCGCCGGAAGCAGTGCCGGAATCATCAGAAACAGCAACGGCACGATTCGATCAAAAACGGATCCGCCGATTCCCAGACCGGCATTGGCGATTCCGGCACCGGGCAACATCATGCCCTGCTGTCGAAGGAACATGCCGGTTTGCGTGACCTCGGCAACCGTGTAAACAACAAACGTCAGCAGGACGATGGCTCCGAAAACCCG
>JBDOMX010000957.1:0-6311 GCA_039831615.1 Planctomycetaceae bacterium | reverse complement strand
CAACAGCGGGTTGCTCAACAGCGGGTTGCTCAACAGCGGGTTGCTCAACGGCAGGTTGCTCAACGGCAGGTTGCTCAACAGCGGGTTGCTCAAGAATCGAGTGTTCAACGACCGGTACTCCAGCAGCTGACACTTCTACTTCATCGCGCGTCGCTGGCCGAGCATCGTGCGGACGCGCGGTACCAGTGACGACTTCGCCACCGTCGTCTCCGACAATCGATGTTGTCCGGCCGGGTGCTGCAGCGTCTTCCGTGCCGGCTTCCGCTGCGTTGTGATCTTCCGTCGTCATTCTCAAATTCCTCGCCGGCCATCGCCGCTCGCAGCGCCGCCAGCTTCCATTTCCCTGACCTGTTGACGGCCGAGTGTGTTCTTCGACTCGAAATTCCGTTCAGCGGTCATTCAACGTGCTTCCAGTCGCCATTCATTGCTGTTCCGGAATACGCCCCGGCCACCTGCAATTCGCGTAGTTTGACCGATCAGGTCAGCACCTGCACAGCATATCTTAAGAAAATCCCGTTGGCTACCGGTCCGGAAGTTTCTTCTTCTGTGGTGATTGCCCGGCGACAACACAACGGAATCCCACCGCGTCACTTTTCGATGTGAGGGGCATGGCTTTTCGATTGTCCGAAACCAGCATGCGCGCCGGATCTCGCCACGATCCACCCATTGTCCACGCGACCTTCGGAGCATCCTTATTTCCGAGGTCGACATCCACGTACTCCCACAGGTATCCATGAACGTCGTAGAGCCCGTAAGCGTTGGGAAGTAACACCCCGACCGCTGGATCATTTCCAGCAGCATTCCCCGTATGCCAGGCATACTGATCCAGCAACTCGGGAGAATCATTCAGATTCCCGAAACAGAACGGCTCACCTGAACCTGCTCGACAGCAGTATTCCCATTCGACATCCGTGGGAAGACGAACAACATCCGTGGCCGCCATCAGCCCGCGCTCGCGAAGGATTTCAGTGAGCCGAGAGCAGAACTGACCAGCGTCCTGCCTGGAAACGTTCTCGACGGAGTTCCTTGGTCCCTTCCAGCGACTGGGATCCTGCCCCGTCACGACTTTGTAAAGTTCCTGAGTCGTTTCGTAGCGGCAGATACGAAGACTGGTCGTGGGGCGCAGGGTCACGGACGATGATGCCACCGTCACAGACTCCGGGAAATCGTCTGATCCCGGTGCAATCCTGACCAACTCATCGACAAACCGCTTCAGGACATCGTCGCGGTCAACAGACCCCTTCCGTGTGTCTCTGCGATCTGCCTGGACACCGCCCAGACTGTTGGCCGAAGTCAGTGCTGCCAGGCACCAACTGAACAACACGAGAACTGCCGGAGATAATCGTCGATTCATTGTTCAGCACCGATTCGAGCGGACGTCGCTCTCCTCATTCCTGTGTCGAAGTCCTGGGCCGGCAACGCGATCACTGACCGTTGAGCTAAAATCGTTCACAGGAACAGTTTTATGAAGACCATTTGTCGAATCACGAATGGACCACGCCGGAACCGCACGGGCTTGACGTCCGGGAATCATAAACTGTGAAGCAGTGAATATGAAACGAAAACAGGCCCGAAGAAACAATTGTTCTTCGGGCCAGGAGGCACGCTCAATTCTCGTTGACGGTCAGGCAGCGTCCCGCAGCTGATCAACCTCCTCCACCGCTGTTTCATCTGCTGCGGTGGCTTCAGACTCATCCTCTGCGTCTTCATAGACCAGATAGTAGATGTTGCTGGACGCTTCTTCGAGATAGTGCTTAATGTTATCGCTGTCGACGCCTTCGATCAGATTGTCCAGAACCTCAACGATGCGATCGACTTCGTCGCTGCTGATTTCTTCGAATTCCTGATCGTCCGTCTGACTGACTGTTTCTTCAGACATGGGAACCTCCATCTAACCGGCTTGAGAGTTGGGAGACGGGCCATATATTGCCATCCGACCCTGGTGACACTCGGATAGCCCGACCTGCACTTTATCGGTCGGTCGACCAGGCTGCCTTGCGTGGATTGAGCCATCCGACACGGCAGGAATCGCTACCAGCACGCCAAAACCGGCACTTCCAGCCCATCCGCGACGACAGCCGACGGCCGGCTGTCAGAATGAAGAAGTCGGGTAAGCAGTAACGACTGTCTCACCATCGCCTTCAATCACTAAACGCAGATATCGGCACGCCTTCCGCCGACCTTTGTAGCCGCCCACGTAGCCAATCTCCTCTCTCATGTTGACCGTCCATTCGACCCTCTGATATTCCTGCCGTTTCCGAACATCACTGCTGAGTTGCCCCGCTTCAATGAAAGCCACGTCAATCCAGCGAAGGATTTCTTCACGATCCCCGGCGAACACGCCATGGACCGGCTTGTCGAGGTTGTCTTTGGCGTGCGTCAGGATGTGTTTGAGCCGGTGTCCTTCACGGCTCCCGGGGCGATAGACGAGGCCAGCGGTCGAGCGAAAGATGTCCCTCGAAACCAGCGTCAGCTTACCGGGCGGTGGCTCGTCACCCGACTCGCGCGAACCCGTTCGATTTCGTTCGGACTCACGGTGGGGCGCGTCGGCGATCGACGTGGCTGAAGTGTTTTTTTTAAATCGGGAGTCTGCAACATCCGCCAGCACGGAGTGATCGGGCCCGGGAGCTGTGCCGTCCGAACCTAAACTCTGACCAGCTGACGCGGCAGATCCGTGGACGGGAGGTGACCGATCACTGTCGACTGTCTGCAGGTCTTCTGTGCTGGCTTGTCCGGAGGGCGTCGTTTGCGGAAACGTTTCCGCAAACCATGACTCAATGCGAGGCTGAAGAAGGGCCGCCGCAATAATGATCGCCACGATGATCAGTTGCGAGTTGCTGCGGCGGCGAAGATTCAGCCAGGCGATCCGGGACATAAGACAAAGCCGTGATTGAGCGAATGGACTGCTGCGCGACGCACTGCCGCTTCAGTGTTCCCCGGATGACGGCTGTCGCCGACGGCCTGGACGCCCGCCGATTGGGCGCGCGACGAGGCGACGCTTGACTAATGATAGAGTGTCACACGTGAAAGCGAACCGCCAGCCTGAACTGCTGTCACTTTGGGGCGTGCGGCTGACTGCTTGCTGTCAGTTTCCGGGGGCGTGAAACGGTCCAGCCGAGGACGAAACATCACCAGCAACAGCAACGGCAGATACCACAACACGTAAGTGCCCACGTCTTCGGGATACCAAAGCTGAGCGGCAACGACCAGGGCAGTGGAGTTCGCCAGCAGGTTCTCCAGATTGCGGCGGCGCGGAATGACGGTCATCGCTGTCAGCATCACAAAGAAGGCCGCGGCAAGGGTGATTCTAAGGAAGATCTGGCCGACGCCCATACTGCTGACCGGCAATTGATCCGTGAACAAACGGTAGACTGTCCAGTTCGTCGTATGCACCAGTCTGGCAAAGAACGAGTCGGTACTGGAAGACGTCATCGCCACCGCAAACAGGGCCAACGCCGCCACCGCTGCCAGTGACACACCAAACTTGATACTGCCCCGACGGCCGTAAAACACGGCCCACAGTGGAAGCAGGAAGACCGCGAAGAACAGTGTTCCGCATGCCAGGCCCAGCAAAACTCCGGCAACGGCCGGTCGACGGTAACAGGCCACCGCCCAGATTAAACAGGCCGCCGGCAACACATGACTGAGCTCGTGGACTTTGAATGCCGTGCACGGAAGCAGCAGATACAGGCAACTCATCGAAATGCCCAGCTGCATACTGTTGAAGTGTTTGCTGCCAATGTACAGCAAACCAGCGATCACAATCGTATGGGCCAACACGACGAGGAAACACGCGATCGTCTGCTCAATGGGCGTCGACTCGGAGTCCACGCTCACAGCAGTGTCGTCAATCCCGCCCGACAACTGAGCGACGGCTGCAATCAAGGTCTCCGTCGGCGCTGGCTGTTCGTTTTCAGCTTCCGCGTCGGTTTCTCCGATCGCCTGCCGATGCAGCAACGCTTTTCCGGACTCCACAGCGGCCACGTTGCCACCAGGAGGTTCGCCCACAAACACACTCGTCATCAGGATCGCGAATGCAGGAGCGCAGAGAAACGTGAGACCAGCCTGGTTCAGATTCTGGCCAAGTCGCGGGCGTCGAGTCAGACTCTCATCAAAGATCAATCGCACGATCAACAGGATGGAGAGTGACAACAGGACGATCGACGACCACTGATGGAACGTTTGATCGACATGGCGGGTACGAGGTCCGGAGACATCCTGATCACTTCCCCAGATGCTTGTCAGCACAAGCGCTGTTGAAAGAGACAGGATGAGCACCATGTCGAGATTGCGTACGCTGATCGGCCGCGAAAAGCGGAAAAACACCGCCACCACCAGCAGCGAGGCATAGAATAGCCATGCCGGATGTGCCACATCCACTTGAAAGACTGGAATATCCATCACCAAACTCTCGGTCAATACGACACTGTGTTTCAGACACCACTTCAGGCGGTGAAGAAACCTGACGATCGACGAGTTGTACCCAAGTAAAACGTCCCGTTTTACTCACCCAGAAAATTTACCCCACCCCATTGGAGATTTCCGGCCGGTCAAGTTCAAGTGAAACGTGGAAAATCGAATAAATATGTCCGATGCCCCTCGCATCGGACTCCCCCCTCCGCCCCCCCGGGCGATGACGATCGGCGGCCGCACGGATGGCTTTCTCGTCTGCGATTTTTCTTTGCCTGCCGACTGACAGCCTCCACGATCATTCCGTTGGTTTTCTGAGTCAGGCAAACAAACCTGCCGCGGAATGTAGTCTCTCAGGTGAGGGTTCGCTTCACAATCACAGGAAATCAAAGAAAGCTGCTCCTGAAACTGACGGTCCCCGGAAGCGGCGGCAACAGGAAACCGGACGGCCCATTTAGGGGTTTACGGGAATGGTGGCCCGAATGTAGTTTCCCGGATTTGACCCGGCACCGTCCGTTGGGATGCCGGTTTGATCAGCAGATGTGGTTTTTGGAACCTCCTGGGCCGGATTGGCCGATAATCATACTGGACGGAGCAGACTTCGGCAGGCGATTTCTCGAATGTCAAACACTGCAAATAAGATGTCCACACCCCGGACGAATGAACCGACAGGACTGCTATCCTGTCGGACAATTAAAAGAGGTGGGTTGTTCCCCAGCAGCGTGTTGAACAAATCCTTCCAGGACTTGACTTTTTTGATCGGTGACTTGCTTCGGCGAGTTGCACAATGGAACCAGAACCGTGATTGCAATCAGGGAATTTGAAGAAGGTGATGAGATGGATCAGTCACCAACCGATCCGCCGGCGGACGATCAGCCACCAGCTGACCCCCCCTATGAAGTCCGGAGATCCCGACCTCAGAACAATGACAGCTTTGTCGGAGGATTGGATATTCTGACGGTCCATCGAATGATTGAAGACATTGATCAGGAAAACACAGACAAAGAGAAACGTTCCCCATCCGGAGACACTCCGGAATCCAGGTGATCGCTCGCTCTGGTGGATGACTGACACATGGCAATTCTTTTTGAAAGCCCATTTGCCCTGCTGTTCGACTATTCCCGCCAGATTCCCTGGCTCACAGACTCGCCGTGCCTCCCCGAACACTGAGTTTTCCTGCACGAATTCGGGAAATGGACCGCATTCCTGAGAACGCCTTGAACCGGGCTGCAAGAGTTGCCGTTCGGCGTATATCCTTAGGAATTCTGCAGCAGGCACCAAACCGCATCCCCATGGATGTTTAACCAATACGGGAGAGTTCCGGTCGAATCGACCGGGACTCCGGTTTGGTTCCCGGACGTTGACGGCGACGATCTGCAGCTTCTCATTCACAACACTCAGCGCCTCTTGGGATCTGTCGACAGATCCTCAGGGAGCGGCTGACACGGGCCCGCGATGGAAATTCGACGCCTTCTTCTCTTCCTCGTCGTGTCATTTGGGTTTGTCCTGATCTGGACAACTTTCGTGGCGGAAGACCGGGACGACGCAGAAGAAAACATTCAGGCGGCAGACATTCAGGCGGCAGACGTTCCGGCCGGAGACCAGGCAGTCGATCTCGAAACAGCCGCAGAACCTTTCGCTGACGCGGAAGACGCCGACGCAACCGACCCGACAGAATCCGCCGGGCCGCCGGTTCACGAACGACAACTGGTCGTACTCGGTTCGCTCGATCCCAACAGTGACTACGCCATCGAAGCCACGTTCTCGACTGAGGGAGCTTCGGTCTCGTCGGTTCAACTGGCCGACCCGCGCATGACGGACCTGACAAATCGCAAAGAGCAGGTACAGGTGCTGGGCAACAACGGATCAGATCACCAGACATTCAGCACCACACTGGATGT
>JBDOMX010000636.1:0-6311 GCA_039831615.1 Planctomycetaceae bacterium | reverse complement strand
AACCATTGCGCTTCTCAGGGCGGCAAGGTCAACAACGGCTGGCACACCTGTAAAGTCCTGCAGGACAACTCGACCAGGCTTAAACGGGACCTCGACCTGGGCCGGCGCCACGGCATCCCAATTCGCCAGGTTGGTAACATCCTCGCTGCTGACAACGAACCCATCCACGTTCCGCAGACACGATTCCAGTAACACTCGAATGGAGTACGGCAGGGTATCGATATCTCCGATGCCGTCATCGGCGAGTTGCTGCAGCCGGTAATACCGCACGTCGCCGGCAGATGTGGCAAGACTGGCTTCGGCACCGAAGCGATGCGAATTGCTCATTGAAATACCTGTTCCGTTCAGCGTATGTACAAATGATGTGCAGGAGGGCGATGGCCTGAGGTCACTGGCAATCCCGATTCTAGACAAGTCCACCAAAGTCGCAATTGCGACATTGATCATCAACCTGACCTGCCGGGACTTCTCAGCTTATTTGTTCATTCTTCTCGATCCCGGGCGGATGCTACGGGTCGAAAGCCGTCCCTGGGCGTACATTGTCCGGGCTATGAAACCTCCCTACTTCGAAGTTGTTGCTCACGAACCGACAGATTTGGGCCTGCTTTGTCTGCGGCGACGAGAGTTATTGGCGGAACCTGGAACGATCGTCACCGAAGTGACGCTGAACCATGAGTTCCTCATGAGCAGCTATCTCACAGCATCCGAAGAGGCGTTGTCGCAGACGGCTCTCAAAATCCATTCCGGTCCGCATTTGCGTGTCCTCGTGGGTGGTCTCGGACTTGGCTACACGGCACAGGCCGCGTTGAACTCTGCTCGTGTGACCAGCTGTGAGGTGATCGAATATCTGCCTGAGGTGATCCGCTGGCTCGAACAGGGACTGATTCCGTTGTCCGATAAGCTGAATCGCGAAAAGAGACTTCAAGTCATTCCGGGCGACATTTATCAACGACTCGCGGATCTGCCAACAGACCGTTTCGACGTGATCCTCATCGATGTCGATCATTCGCCTGACGACAATCTTGCGGGGGCGAACGGACGCTTCTACACGGTGGAAGGCTTGCAGGACGCGAAACGACATCTTGCCACAGATGGAGTCCTGGGGATTTGGTCCTATGCCGAAAACGGGCCATTTGTCGATGCGCTGCATGAGGTTTTTCACGAGGTGCACATTGAGCCCATCACTGTATTCAACCGTCTGATCAACGAACAGCAAACCGACTGGTTGTTCTACGCCCGCGATTGATGCGGGTGTCCTGTGAATGAAAACGGGACGATATTGAATGAGGCAGGGAACCACGTTAATCTCGGAATAACGGGTGCCGTTCAATTCCGCCGTATCGCCGCTTTTCTCACACCTCCCGAAGCAGCTTCGTCTCGCGCATCCGCGGCTGCCAACAGGAATTGCCCGCTCATGCGAACGTCCTGTCTGATTTGTTTCCTGACAGTGGCAGCGATGTCTCGCGCTGACGATGTCGTTTTCAATCGCGATGTCCGCCCGATTCTGTCGAGTGCCTGTCTGCAGTGTCATGGACCGGATGATCAGGCGCGTCAGGCGGATTTGCGACTGGATCAGCGGGTGGCTGCCATCGGCGAACTGGCCTCGGGAAGTGTGGCCGTGGTTCCGGGGAATGTTGCTGCCAGTGCGTTGATTGACCGGGTCACCAGCGATGACGAAGACGTTCGGATGCCACCGTCGAGTTTCGGTCAGAAGCTCTCCACGGCACAAATCGACGTTTTAAAAAAATGGATAGCCCAGGGCGCCGAGTACTCGGCGCACTGGGCTTATGTCCCGCCAAAGAGACCTCCCGTCCCGGACATCCCCGAAAGCCTCGGCGAGTGGCCGCAGAACGCGATCGATCGATTCGTACTCAATGAATTGCAGCGGCACGGGCTGCTCCCGTCGGAACCAGCGGATCGCTATGCCCTGATTCGCCGAGTCTTTCTGGACCTGACGGGCCTCCCACCAACGATCGCGGAAGCAGAGGCCTTCGCAGGCAATGCAGATCCGGACGCGTACGAAGCAGTTGTTAATGACCTGCTGCAACGTGACAGCTTTGGTGAACACTGGGCTCGCAAATGGCTGGACCTCGCTCGGTACGCAGACAGCGCCGGCTACGCGGATGATCCTGCGAGGACGATCTGGGCCTGGAGAGACTGGGTCATACGATCGATCAACAGCAACATGCCGTTTGATCAGTTCACTATGGAACAGATGGCCGGCGACCTGCTGCCCGATCCAGCCGATGACCAGGTCATCGCCACTGCTTTTCATCGCAACACAATGACCAACAGTGAAGGTGGGACAATCGATGAAGAGTTTCGCAACGTGGCGATTGTTGACCGAGTGAACACGACGTTTGCCGTCTGGATGGGGACGACGATAGCCTGTGCGCAGTGCCACTCGCACAAATACGACCCCATCACCCAGGACGAATACTTTCAGGTCTTCGCGATTTTCAACAACACGCAGGATGCAGATCGTCGCGATGAGACGCCCTTGCTGGACGTGTTCTCCAGTGAGCAGCGAAGCCGGCGCATACAGCTGGAGCGACAAATTGCAGCGCTCCGTCCGACGTTCGACACTTCCACGCCGGAACTGGTGAAATCTCAGCAGGAGTGGGAAGAGGGCATCCGTACTCCGCCCCGGTGGTCGAACCTCTTCGCTTCACAAGTCACGCGAGATTCGGGTGGACAAGTATCGATTGAGACTGACGGGACAGTCCTTGTGTCAAAAGCAGCCGCACAGGACATCTATACCGTCGATTTGCCGCTGACAGATGTCGCCGACAGGATTGCGGCCCTGCGCATAGAAACATTGCCACACGAATCACTCCCTGGAAAGGGCGCCGGACTTGCGGATGGCAATTTTGTATTGACCGCTGTGAAGGCACAAATTGTTCCACTGGCACAGCGATCTCCGGAAGGTCGATACGTAAGAATCACCAACGTTGGAGATGAAAAAGTCCTCTCGCTGGCCGAAGTCGAAGTGTTTCACCGGACTGAGAACATCGCAGGGCAGGGCACGGCGCGGCAAAGCTCCACTGATTTTGACGGGGTTTCTGAATATGCGGTCGATGGCAACACCGACGGCGAATACGCGAAGAAGTCCACCACACACACAGCCTGGGAAAAAGATCCGTGGTGGGAACTTGATCTGGGCAGCGTCCAGCCGATTGATGGCGTTCATGTCTGGAATCGCACGGACAGTGACCTGCATGTACGACTGAAGGACTTCCGAATTGAACTGTTCGATGAAGAACGGAATGTTGTTTGGCAGCACACGGCTGCCAACTCACCAAATCCAGACGAAAAGTTCACAACCAACCGTGGTCGCGACATCACGTTCGCCGCCGCATTTGCTGACTATCATCAACCGGATTTTGAACCAGCCGGAGTACTGGCAGTCCCCCTGGGAAATAAACACGGCTGGTCGATCGGTGAAAACACAGCGGGCCCACATCAGCTGACCCTGATTCCTGAGACAACGATGAGTGTGGAGGAACCCTCGACACTGCGAGTCACCATCGAGCAGAAATCTCCACGTGCCAATCATCTGCTCGGACACTTTCGCATTGCGATGACGGCCGATCAAAACACGGTGCGTCGCAGCCGTTTACCAGCGGATCTTGCCGCTCTCGTCGATCAGCCGGCCGAAGAACGCAGCTCGAAGGATGCTGCACGTTTTGCTCAGTACTATCGTGAGCAAATCGCGTCCGAACTGGCCGAGGCACGACAGCAGCTGGCCGAGGCAACGGGACTGCTGAATGGCCTCAGTCCGGTCACATCGGTTCCGGTCCTGCGAGAGGTCACGGACCAGCGTCGTGAAACGAAATTGCAGTTCCGAGGCAACTGGTTGAGTACCGGACATCAGGTCACCGAAGGAGTCCCGGCGATGTTCCACGCATTGCCGGGGGACCAGCCAGCCGACCGATTGGCGCTGGCCAACTGGCTGATTGACGAGTCCAATCCATTGACCGCGCGCGTCCTGGTCAATCGCTATTGGGAAGCATTGTTTGGTCGCGGTCTCGTGCGAACCAGCGAAGACTTTGGCTCGCAGGGAGAACTGCCCTCGCACCCGCAGCTGCTGGACTGGCTGGCCACCGAAATCGTTCGCATCGGCTGGGACCGCAAGGCGCTGCTCAAGCAACTTGTGATGTCCGCAACCTATTGCCAGAGTACTCGTCTCACCAGCGAATTGGCGGCCAGTGATCCGGACAATCGCTGGTTGGCGCGAGGACCCAGGCTTCGCCTGAGCGCCGAGATGATCCGTGATCAGGCTTTATCGGTGAGTGGACTGCTCAGTCCGAAAATGTACGGTCCACCCGTGAGACCGCCGCAGCCCAGCCAGGGGTTGCGGGCCGCCTTCGGAAGTTCGACGGACTGGACGACCAGCGAAGGAGATGATCGATGTCGCCGTGGAATTTACACTTCATGGCGCCGCAGCAATCCATATCCTTCGATGGCAACCTTCGATGCCCCCAATCGGGAAGTCTGCACAGTTCGCCGAAACAGCACGAACACTCCGCTCCAGTCGCTGGTTACACTCAATGATCCAGTCTACGTGGAGGCAGCTCAGGCGCTCGCTCGAAATGCTCTGCGACGCGGACAGTCACGTCAGGAACAGCTCACCTGGGCATTCCGACGTTGTTTGATCCGCACGCCAACGCAGGATGAAATTCAAACACTCGTCAGTCTGTTCAGCGACGCCCGTTCGCAGCTGGCTGATCATGACGAAGCATCGATGGATCTTGCCACCAATCCGCTCGGTCCCCTTCCGGACGGGAACAATGCGAGCGACACGGCTGCCATGACAGTCGTTGGTAACGTCCTTTTGAACCTCGATGAGATGTTTCTGAAGAGATAATCTGACATCCCCAACGATGGACCGAATCGATGCTGAATCAAACGATGTGCAGAAGCATGAACACCCAAATCACCGATCTTCAACAGCTGACACGACGACATTTTCTGTCGACCACCGGAATTGGGCTCGGGGCAATGGCGGTCTCAGCAATGTCCGATTCCGTGACGCGAGCTGATATTGAATTTGATGCCATGCAGCCCGTTGCCTGTCGCCAACCTCATTTCGAACCGACAGCCAAACGGATCATCTACCTGCACCTGACCGGTTCCCCTCCCAATCTCGACTGCTATGACTACAAACCGGAGCTGGTCAAACGCTCTGGGGAAGATTGCCCGCAATCATTTCTGGAAGGTCGGACATTCGCATTCACCACTGGCGTCCCCAAACTTCTCGGAACGCCCCGCAAGTTTGCTCAACACGGTGAAAGCGGAACCTGGCTCTCCGACGCCGTGCCAAATTTGCACTCTGTTGCCGACGATCTGTGTCTAATTCACTCGATGACGACTGACCAGTTCAATCATGCTCCGGCGGAACTGCTCGTTTACACCGGATCGCCGCGTTCGGGTCGGCCTTCGCTGGGGTCCTGGGTGACTTACGGACTGGGCACGGAGAATCAGGATCTGCCCGGATTTGTGGTACTGATTTCCAGCGGAGTACAGCCCAACGGTGGCGCCAACTCATACGGCAGCGGTTTCCTGCCGAGCGTCTTCCAGGGAGTCCAGTGTCGTTCTCAGGGCGATCCGGTTTTGTACGCATCAGACCCGGAAGGAATGACCCGCGGCCTCCGTCGTCGGTCGCTCGACGCTCTCAGGCATCTTAATGAAATTCAGGCACTGGAACTGGGACATCCGGAAACGCTCACCAGAATTGCTCAGTACGAACTGGCATATCGGATGCAGACTGCTGTTCCGGATGTCATGGACATCGGCAAAGAAACGAAAGAAACTCACGAAGCCTATGGTGCTGAACCAGGCGGAGCCAGTTTTGCTAATAACTGCCTGTTGGCGAGGAGGCTGGTCGAGCAGGGAGTGCGTTATGTTCAGCTGTTTGACTGGGGCTGGGATTTTCACGGGACCGACAACAACAACTCACTGGAAGACGGTCTTTCCAAAAAATGGGCAGCAACTGATCGCCCCATCGCCGCACTCATCCGGGATTTGAAAGAACGAGGCCTGTTCAAGGACACATTGATCGTTTGTGGCGGAGAATTTGGACGCACTCCATTCCGAGAAGGCCGTACCGCGAAGTCGAAAATCCTTGGACGAGACCACTATCCCGACTGCTTCACGATGTGGATGGCCGGTGGTGGAGTTAAAGGCGGATTCGAATACGGCCAGACTGACGAGCTGGGTTTCGGAGTTGTTGAGAACAAGGTCCATATCCACGACCTGCAGGCCACTATTCTTCACCTGCTCGGCATGGACCACGAGAAAACGACGTTCCG
>JBDOMX010000296.1:0-6327 GCA_039831615.1 Planctomycetaceae bacterium | reverse complement strand
TGGCAAATTCGCCAGTACCTTCGCGAGTCCTATACGGTGGGTCCATTTTACACGCCGATCTGGCCCCCGAAGTGGGTCCGTTTTGCACGCCGATCTCCAATCTCACAGAGAAAAGAATACACAGGCCTGCGCCCGGCAGTCCTGCAGGGGAGACAGTTTCATGAGACTTTGCGTCGACACGGTTCAGGCAGTTCGTCGATCACCGCGATGGGGTATGGTCGCTGTCGCTGTTCATCTACTGGTGATTGGTCTTGCTTCAGTCGCATTTCCCGGCGAGTCACTGGAATACAATCGTGACATTCGACCGGTTCTGGCGGAGCATTGTTTTGCGTGTCATGGTGCGGATAGCGCATCGCGGGAGGCAGGTCTTCGTCTTGATCAGCGCGAAATCGCCATTGATGCGGGCGCTATTGTGGCGGGAAAGCCCGGTGAAAGCGAATTGATTCAGCGGATCTTTTCGGACGATGCTGACGTCGTCATGCCGCCGGCCGAAACAAAGAAACCCCTGACCGCTGAACAAAAAGAGTTGCTCAAACAATGGGTTGCCGCCGGGGCCGAGTACCAGCTTCACTGGTCGTTCATCGCTCCGGTGAAGGTCCAGCCTCCAGTTGTGACGAATGAGGCATGGACCAGGAATGACATCGACAGATTCGTGCTGGCACGACTTGAGCAGCAACAGCTGACGCCTGCTCCGGAAGCAGATGTCCGCGCGCTGTTTCGCCGACTGCACCTGGACATCACGGGGCTGCCGCCCGCGCCGACAGACGTCGCGTCATTCGTCAACGAATATGGAGATGGCAACGAAACCGTGCTGTCAGAATGGATCGACCGGCTGATGACATCCCCGGCCTGGGGCGAACACCGAGCTCGCTACTGGCTGGATGCGGCTCGGTACGGTGACACGCACGGTCTGCACTTTGACAATTATCGCGAAATCTGGCCCTACCGCGACTGGGTGATCCGGGCTTTTAACGCGAACCTCTCTTTTGACCGCTTCAGTGTGGAACAGCTGGCGGGAGACCTGTTACCAGATCCAACAGACGATCAACTGATTGCGACTGGTTTCCAGCGATGCAACATCACGACCAACGAGGGGGGGACGATCGACGAAGAGAATCCCGCCGTCTACGCGGCCGACCGAGTGCAGACTTTCGGCTGGGTTTATCTTGGACTGACCACCAACTGTGCCCAGTGTCACGATCACAAATTCGATCCGTTTACAACGAAGGATTACTATGCACTGGCAGCCTTCTTCCGCAATACGACGCAACCCGCGAAAGACGGCAACGCCCGGGATGGCCGGAGTTCTGTGCTGGTGGTCCCGACTGACGAAGATCTGCCGCGATGGAGCTCGCTGCCGCAGGAGATTGCTGTCGCAGCCAGGGCGATTGATGAGCGCAAACAGACGGCTCGAAACGGCTATGAGACATGGCTGATGTCAGCCACGCCGGATTCATTGAATGCAGGAGTCTTATCCGAGCACCTCGTGACGCATGTTCCTCTGACCGACGGAACGGGCAACGATGTGTCGCATTCCTTTCTGCATCCGGGCACGGTGCAGGCAACGGGGAATATCACCTGGATTTCGGAAGGCAGGCATGGTCCGGCCGTGTTGATCAGGTCAGGCGCCACCTTCGAACTCGGCGCACAGGGCGACTTTGAAAAGGATCAGAGTTTCAGTTTCGGTGCCTGGGTGAAAGCCCGTGACACGACGACAAATGCGGGCATCATTGCTCGGGTCGACGAACAGGCGGCATTTCGTGGCTGGGACCTGTGGCAGAACGGTAGTTCCTTCGCTGTGCATCTCATCGATGCGTGGTCCGACAATGCGGTCAAGGTGTCGACACGCAATCCGGTCGTCAATCCGGAGCAATGGCAGCACGTGTTCGCCACGTACGATGGATCCGGCAAAGCAACGGGCGTGAAAATCTATATCGATGGAAAGGAACAGGATCTCCGAATCGACGCCAACACATTGAAACCGGATGCTTCGATTCGTACGCAAACCCCACTGCGTATTGGTCAACGCAGTGCTGGCGGCGTCTTCGATGGCGGAGCAATTCAGGACGTTCGCGTTTATGACGGCGTGCTGAGCGAATCCGATATCAAAACGCTTGTTGATGTCGTTGCACTTCAAATGGTCCTGGCAACGGCCGTAAATGACCGGACGCCCGAACAGAATGCGGCCTTGTACGATCACTACCTGCTGACTCGCGACCAACAGTTCCGGGATTTGATGCAGGCAGTCGCTTCTCTCGAATCGGCACGTGAAGCCATCCGCAGGCGGAGTCCCGCGACGCACATTCAGCAGGAGAAGAAAGACTCTCCGGCAACGGCTCATGTGCTGATGCGCGGCGCCTATGACAAACCCGGCGAAAAAGTCGGCGCCGCCACACCAGCCGCGCTGCATACGTTGCCGAAGGGTGCCCCTGACAACCGGCTGGGACTGGCGGAGTGGCTGATCGATCCAGCCAACCCGCTGACGGCGCGTGTCACCGTTAATCGATTCTGGCAGCAGGTTTTTGGACGTGGGATTGTGGAGACTCCGGAAGATTTTGGTGTGATGGGCGCGTCGCCCAGCCATCCGGAACTGCTGGACTGGCTGGCGGTCGACTTTCGCGAAAGCGGCTGGGATGTGAAACGGTTCTTTAAACAGCTTCTCATGAGTGCCACCTATCGCCAGGCCGCGGTCACCACCCCGGAGAAGCTGGCGAAAGACGGCAGCAATGTGCTGCTGTCACGCGGTCCGCGTTTCCGTATGGATGCTGAAATGGTGCGTGATTACGCACTCGCCAGCAGCGGCCTGCTGTCCGACACGATGTACGGGCCCGGTGTAAAACCCTATCAGCCGGCAAAGATCTGGGACATGGTCGGCCTGCCTGGTGGCGACACGCGTAATTATGTTCAGGACGAAGGAGAAAACCTTTATCGTCGAGCAGTGTATACGTTTTGGAAGCGGATGGCTCCGCCACCAAATCTGGAGGCGTTCAATGCTCCCAGCCGGGAAGTCTGCACGGTCCGGCGGGAACGGACCAACACACCTCTTCAGGCACTGGTAACGTTGAACGACCCGCAATTCGTGGAGGCGGCGCGAAGTCTCGCAGCACGATCACTGGCGATCGACAGCGACGACACACAGGTGATTGATGAAATGGCTCATCGCGTGCTCTGCCGTCCGCTGACTCAGGAAGAACTGATTGTCGTGCGCAACTCCGGGCATGATCTGCTGGCGTACTACCAGTCACATCTCGACGACGCACAAGCCCTCATCAGCGTTGGAGAATCAAAGCCGGTTGAAACGCAGGATGTTGCCGCACTTGCCGCATGGACCATGGTCTGCAATCAACTGATGAATCTGGATGAGACACTGAATAAGTAAGGGCTGAAATGAACATCGTCGATGAATTCCGCACACTGCAAACCCGCCGTCACTTCTTCACCAGCGGATCGCACCTTCTTGGCGGCGTATCGCTGGCGTCGATGGGCGGGCCAGCGCTCGCACGGGCGTCCGGTGGGACTGACCAGTCACCTCACTTTGCTCCGAAAGCGAAACGCGTCATCTATCTGCACATGGTGGGTGGCCCGTCACAGATGGATCTGTTCGACTATAAACCGGTCATGCAGGACTGGTACGACAGGGATCTGCCGGATTCCATTCGCATGGGTCAGCGACTCACAACCATGACCAGCGGCCAGGCCCGATTTCCCGTTGCTCCGTCCATGTTTAAGTTTGAGCAGGCGGGCGAATGCGGACTGTGGATGAACACGGAACTGCTGCCACACCTGTCGAAAAAGGCCGATGAAATCTGCTGGATGCGGAGTCTGCATACGGAAGCGATCAACCATGAACCAGCCATTGCGGCGATGCAGACCGGCAATCAGATTACTGGTCGGCCCTGTCTGGGAGCGTGGGCGTCGTACGGTCTGGGAACGATGAACGAAAACCTGCCGGCGTTTGTTGTGCTCGTGGCGATTCCCAAAAACCGAGAACAGGAACAGGCCATTTCTTCGCGATTATGGAGCGCCGGCTATCTGTCCGGCAAACATGCGGGGGTCTCGTTTCGAAGTGCGGGTGACCCGATTCTGTACATTAACAACCCACCGGGAGTCCCGGATTCCGTCCGCAAACGAACAATTGAAGGACTGAATGCACTCAACGAAATCAACTACAAAGCGCTCGGCGACCCGGAAACACATACTCGGATTCAACAATACGAACTGGCATTCCGGATGCAGGCCAGTGTGCCGGAGCTGACCGACCTGAGCAGTGAACCTGAGCACATTTTCACGCTCTACGGAGAAGACGCCAAACAGCCCGGCAGCTTTGCCAACACCGCCCTCATGGCCAGACGACTGGCGGAACGCGGCGTCCGTTTCATTCAGGCGTACCACGACAACTGGGACCATCACAGCAATGTGGCCGGACGACTGCCCGACCAGTGCCAGGACGTTGACAAACCATGTTACGCACTGCTGGAGGATCTCAAACAGCGCGGCATGCTGGACGACACGTTGATTATCTGGGGCGGAGAATTCGGACGCACGATCTATTCGCAGGGTGGACTTTCCAAACAGAACTACGGTCGCGATCACCATCCGAGATGTTTTTCGATGTGGATGGCAGGCGGTGGAGCGAACGGCGGAGTCATCTACGGCGAAACCGACGACTTCAGTTACAACATCGTCCGCGATCCGATTCACATTCGCGATTTCCATGCAACGGTCCTGAAGTTGCTTGGTTTCGACCACGAGAAACTGTTTTATAAATTTCAGGGTCTCGATCAGCGACTGACCGGAGTGTTCCCGGCGATGCCGATTGATGCGTTGATGGCGTGAGTGAAAGTGGATGGAACGGCAGCTTCGCCATGGGATGTCGGTCGTAGTTCGCACGGAGACATCTCACTCGCGATTACGCCTGGCGTTGTCGTTGATGCCAACGGAGTCCATCCGGAATCTGTACGCGGTGCAGAGTCGAAAAACCAATGCGTCGCGTGCCGGTCACTCGGGTTCACGGGACGCTGACTGGTTGCAGCATGAGCGATTCGCGAATGAAGGCTGGACGATTCGTCGTAATCGAATCAACGCCGAGACGTTGAAAACGGGCAGCCATTTCCGGCTCATCAACTGTCCAGACGTGAAACTCGTAACCGGCGTTGCGAAGTTGCTGCACAAATGCCGGGTCAATGTGCTCGGAGGCTTTGCAGTCCAGTCCGTCCGCCTGGATTCTTGCCAACGTCCCAAGAATCGACCCAATCGAAGGTGTAAGCTCTCCGGTTCTTTCGTCTGCTTTGAAACCGGTCAGCCAAAGAGCTTTCACGTCCGGCAGTGACTGTTTGCAGGCGGCGACAACGTGTTCGTCGAAGGAGATGATGACCAGCCGCCCAGGAAGCAATGTTGCAAACTCCGGAGTCTTCCGGATCGCCTGCACGATGACCGGAACGATACGCGGCGAGTCTTTGACTTCCAGCACCAGTTTCCCCTCTGGCGGAATCGTCCGGCAAACCTGTTTCAAAGTCGGAATCCGCTCCCCGACGAAACGACCTGCCTTCCATTTGCCCACGTCCAGTGACTTCAGTCGGGCCAGTGTGTGCTTGCGAACGTCCAGGTCAACGCCGCTCGTTCGTTCCGTCGACTTGTCGTGAATCGCAACAATCTGACGGTCCGTCGTCAGATAGAAATCGCCTTCCACTGCGTCAGAACCCTGCTCCCACGCCAATTGAAAAGCGGCAAGTGTATTTTCCGGTGCGTCGGCAGAGGCACCACGATGCGCCACGATTTGCTGGGCAACGACCTCATGAGCTGAGGGAACGAAACCGCACATCACGACAGCAGCAGAGGCCGGAATACAGTGGCGGAGCAAAGACCGAAGCATTGACGGGACCCATTGGAGCGGTGCGGAATCATGGAGCAGTCGGGACAGCGTGCCTGGCCGATCGTACCAAAGAATCGACCGGCTGCACGCGATTGGTATTGATTTGTGATTTCAGCGCACTGGTGGACATTCCGGGTGTCGTTGCCCTGGCTTCACCCTCTCGCCCACTGAAGTCCCTCCTGCGACGGTGCGTGTGCACGGTCGAAGCGGTTGAGGTTGATGTTGATGTGGAACTGCTGGCAGATCGGGATGCTGCCATCGTGAACACCAACACGACGGTGCAGCTATCCGGTCTCCGGCGAATCAGCAGTCAACCGCGAACCTGCCTTCAGATCCGGCCGGTGGATTCCGTGAGTGATCGCAGGTCGGCAACCAGTCTGTCACTGTCGAACTCGCGTGGACAGCGCCACATCCAGTTTCCGTCCGGTTTGCCAGGAGTGTTTGTCCGTGCCTCA
>JBDOMX010000040.1:5348-6332 GCA_039831615.1 Planctomycetaceae bacterium | reverse complement strand
CGAAGGCAGGTTTCCTGACCAGAACTGCGTTGCGTGATGCGAAAGTGATGAACGAAATGCTTGAACGGAGACCCGACTACCGCTCTGAGTCGACAACGCGACGCATTCACACAGCCGGAGAGCGGGTCGTGGAACACCTGCTGTTTGCTGATGAAGTGAAGCTCACCGACCCCATCGTCGGACGGTCCGGGTTCGCCGAGCAGTTTGCTGATCGGGGCCCGCGTGATCAACAGGGTCGATCTCTCCGAGTGCTCGATTTGAATCAGCGATTGTTCCGATACCCGTGCAGCTACGTCATCTATTCCAACCAGTTCGACAGTCTGCCGGATGTTGTTCGCGAGTATATCTATCGACGTCTGTGGGAAGTGCTCACGGGAAAGGACACGACGGCCGAATTCGCACATCTGTCCGCAGGCGATCGAGGTCAGATACTGGAAATCCTGCGCAATACGAAGCCGGGGTTGCCGGAGTACTGGAACACGCAGGTGAATCTCGGCAAATAAGGTTCCCTTTGATGCGCTATTAGGCGGAATGACGTATAAGGTGCCGCCTGACGGCAGCGCCACTCGAGGAACCCGTGTCACGTTCGATTTGACCGGTCTTCCGCCGACACCCGGCGACTTTCTTGCTGATCAGTCCCAACACGCGTACGAATTAGCAGCTGTGTGCGGACTCGCACATGCTCCTCACACCCTGCGCATGGACATTACCCCGAAAGGATGTGTTCACTCACGACCACATGACGTTTCGGGGTCTATGCTTTTGTAAGTGCTGTCTGCAGAGACACAGTCGATGGCGAATCGTTAAAGAATCCGCCCGGACCTGTTGACGGCACGGAAACAAATATTGCCGCTGCATCGGGTCGAGTCGCCGGGAAAGTGCACATTCGGATTCGTATAGAGGAAAGCAACCGTGATGATCGCAGCGAAAACATCGGCGTTGAGAGCAGGCCTGCGCAGAGTGAAGAAGACTGTCGGCGTAGCT
>JBDOMX010000040.1:0-5338 GCA_039831615.1 Planctomycetaceae bacterium | reverse complement strand
CGAAACTGCGTTGCGCGACGTACTGATCCAGACGGCCGGCGATAAACTGACTCTCGTGGCCGATTCGTCGTCGCGGTCAATCGACAGCCAGCTCCGGACCATTCGCCAAAGCAGCGCAGATTTTGAAAACATCCTGGAGCGTACGGCTCTGGTACAGTCCAATGTCAGACAGATCGACATTAACGTAGCGAAAGTGGTCGAACAGGCCGGGCGCAGCTCTGAGGAGCTGGGCAACGTCAGCGACAAGATGAAAGCTCTGGAAGACCATTTCGCGGCAATCAGCGGACTCGTACAAACAGTCAATGAGATTGCGGGCAGAACGAATCTGCTCGCTCTGAACGCGACCATCGAAGCAGCCCGCGCCGGGGATGCGGGCAGAGGGTTTGCCGTTGTCGCCAACGAGGTCAAGGAACTTTCCGCCACAACCAAAGACGCAAACAAAGAGATCGGCAACACACTGGACAAGATTGGAGATGCGATCGTCGATTTGTCGCAAAGCGTCGAACATTCCGTCCAGGAAATGCAGGACTCGATCGCGGCAGTCTCGGTCACTCGCGAAAACACATCCCTGATCAATGACGAGGCGGCTGAGTTCAGTAAGCAGCTGCAGGCGTCCTGCGAAAACTTCCGTCGGCTGGATCAGTCCGCGATTGAAGTGGAGAATGAAACCCGCGAAGTCAGCACGATCGGAAAGACATTCTCATACCTGGTAGAACTGATGGCTATGCAGCATCTGTCGGACGATGTGATTGATCCGCTCGAAAGGCTGTTGCCGGTCGTCCGCGCCAGTAAGTTCCGTGCACCGAAACGGTTCATCGCTCAGGAACCGGAATACGTGTTGCAGGACAACGACATTCTCATCTCGGCGACCGACACGAAGGGAAAGATTACGTTCGCAAACAATTGTTTCTATGAGATCGCCGAATACGAGCCGGGAGAGCTAATTGGTGCTCCCCACAACACCATTCGTCATCCGGACATGCCAAAGACCGCTTTCGCTGACCTGTGGGCGGTGATTGCGCAGGGAAAACTCTGGCAGGGATACGTCGCCAATCGATCCAAAAGCGGACGACTCTACTGGGTGAAGGCCAATGTGTTCCCGTGTTTCGAAAACAGACAGGTCATTGGTTATATTTCTATCCGCACTAAACCACAGCGGGAAGAGATTGAACGGGCGGTTGAAGCCTACCGCATGGTCGTCTGAGCTGCGTTCTGTTTTGTTGTGCGTCGACCGTATGCTTGCCGGGCCGAGTGCACCAGCTGGAATGGCTCCGAGACTTCAACAACCTGTCAAAACGACGCCACTCCGGCAATGAGATCAATGGTGAGGCTGGTCGGTACTAACGTTGCCGGAGTTACATACTGACCGACCGGAAGCGCACGTTTGCTTCGTTCCAGTCGATGTGCTCGGGAAACTTCTCCACATAAGCCGCCTTGCGGTTGTGGTAGTCGATGTAGAACGCGTGCTCGTAGGTGTCAATGACGATCAGCGGCGTGGCCATCCAGAGCACTCCGGTTGCGTGTTCATCGCTGACGACGTTGTAGAGCCGGCCGTTGACCGGGTGCCTGACGAGCATCGCCCAGCCGGCGGCTCCTTTGGCTGAAGCGGCGAAGTCAACGGACCATTTGTCAAGTGAGCCGAATCTCTTTTCGATCGCATGTCGGACATCGGCTACTGGATCAGTCGTCTTCGGCGCCATTCCATCGAAGTACACTTCGTGAAGGACGACACTGTTTCCTTTGCTGCTCACGGCTCGTTTCAGGGCACCAAACGCTGGTCCGTCCAGAGCGTCACCCGACCTGGCCGACGATTCCAGTTTCGCATCGGCTGCCGAATAGCCCCGCAATGCTCCGCCGTAGTGCGCCGCGTGATGTGGAGCGATTTGTTCGGCACTCAGGAAACCGGGGATGGATTTGTGCTTCAACGGTTTCGGCTTTCCGGTCACAAGTCCGCTTTGCGAGAAATCGAGATCGTGGTTGTCCGCTGCGGCGGCTTCCGCAAGTCCACCGACCGCCATGTTTCCGGCCACTGCTCCCGACGACAGAAACGCAAAATCGCGGCGTGAGAGATTGTTCATGGTTTGCTTTCCTCAATGGTTAAGAATGTGCGTCATTTACTCTGTATTGCTGAGTGTCCTCACGATTCGTTCGGCCGCCAGTTCACCGCTGCGGATGCAGTGGGGGATGCCGACACCGCGATAGGAATTCCCGGCCAGTTCCAGACCATGGATCCCTGCGACAGCAGCATCGATCCGGTCTATTCTGTCGAGGTGTCCCACATGATATTGTGGCATGACGTTCGGCCAGCGGACAACCCGCACCAGTGCCGGACGGGCCTGGATTCGGAGCAGATCTGTCAACTCACGCAAAACGATCCGCAACAGGGCTTCATCGTCACGGTCCATTAAATCGGTCCGCATGGCGCCGCCCAGAAACACTCGCAGCAGGACCTGGCCTTCCGGCGCACGGTTCGCGTACTTCACACTGCTGAACGTGCACGCAATGATATCGCGCTGCTCAATCAGCGGCACAACGAACCCGTAACCATTCAACGGGTGCCCAATGTCGCCACACTCAAATGCCAGCGTCACAACGACGCAGCCGGAATGTTCGATATGCGTCAGCTGATTCGCGAGCGGAATGTCGATCTCGTTGAGCAATCGCGCTGAACAATCCGAAGGAATGGCGAGAATGACTCCATCGAAATTCTCGTCGAGGTCGGCCGAACCGGATTCTCCGGTCAACCTCCATCCGCCTCCGGATCGCGGCGTCATTTTCTTCACTTCCGATCGAAGGCGGATCGATCCGAGTGAAATGCGATCAGCCAGCGCCGAGATCAGGTCCCCCATCCCTGCGCGCGGAGCAACGAACATACTGTCGGGCAATCCGGTGCGATCGTCAACCGCCGGCTTCGTCTGTCCGTTGCCGGCCTGACGTCGTGCCGCCCGGATCAGACTGCCATGTTGGGACTCCATGGCGACGAACCGTGGCAACGCGGCCTGCATACTGAGCCGTTGCGGATCCGCCATGTAGATTCCACTCACCAGCGGCTGGACCAGGCGTTCCAGAGCTTCGCGTCCAACGCGTCGACATGCGAAGTCCGCCAGGCTTTCATCACCAGTTTCTGATCGCCGAGGAATGAACGGTTCCCACGCCAGACGCAGCTTGCCGGTCAGACTCAGAATCGGTGAGCGAACGGCAGGCCAGATGCGAGTCGGCGCCATGATCGCAAGACCTTCCGGCAACGGAAGCAGCCGACCGGATCGAACTATCCAGGTCTGACGATGTTCCTCACTGGTTCCGATGAGTTCGTCAGTCAACCCGATACGCCGACAAAGATCAATTCCCCACGGGAGCTGCGTCAGCATGCTGTCGGGGCCGAGTTCGATGCGAAACCCATCGACCCACTCGGTCGCAAGGACCCCACCCGGCCGATCGCCGGATTCAAATACGACAATGTCCAGAGAAGTATCCAGCTCCGTCAATCGATGAGCGGCTGCCAGTCCGCTGATCCCGCCACCAATCACGGCCACACGTGACATTCGTCGATATCCTCGGTCATATTCCCGTGACAATCACAAGCCTGGCGACAGGCTGTCTGCCACCCAACCCCCGCAGGTCTATTCCAGTCACAATCGGTTCCGGCACAGTGCCTGCAGTCCCCGCAACTGCGGCACATCACGGTCACTCGCAACCAGACATCACTGGCGACCCGTCTGTCCGATCCTGCTTACGACCCGAAAAACCAATGCTCCGCTGATGCATTGCTCAACCCCGCCAGTAAGCCGGAAGATCTGACTTCGTTTCTGAGAGTATCTCCCAAATCGCAGTCCGGTCTTCTTTGCTTATGTGCTGATAGTCATCGTCACTGTCGGTCGATTTAAGGATCTCCCACAACTGCCGGTAAACGATTCGCCGGACCTGCGCCGGCAACGCATCAAACGAACGGGAGTAGATCAAGTAGCTCAAGGGGTAACGAAATAGCCGTTGCTCAAGGTCAAACTGTCGCAGGCTCCGATCCTGACTGTCAAACGGTCCGCGTGCAGCAAATCCCTGGGCGAACTGACCCGAACCGTGCACCGGATCCATCAGCCGGTACTCGCCCTTCATGAGCAGATTATCCACCACTTTGTTTGCCGCTGATTCAAACCGTCGTTTCGTGGAATCGGATACGAAGTCCGTCGGGCGTTCGAGCGCCCGGTTCATGATTTCGCAGTCATGAATAGCTGAGCGGCCGGCATACATTGCTTCTGTAAGCCGGTTGTGAATCGTCGTTTGATGCTCCAGCACCATCAGGGCGACGATATCACTGTGCCCAGTCAAGTAGGGTTCCAGGTTGAAGATTTCGCTGAGGTCACTGATGTTGGCTCCGGCTTCGACATCCAGCTGTTCCGGATCCTCTTTCGAATGCGCAATCACGTTACCCATATGTCGATCGCGTCCGTGCGTGCCGGTTACATACCATCCACCCCACCGTTCGCGAAACGGACTGGCGTGATCCGTTCGAAATGTTCCGGCGCGCAGCAGGGGCAGCCCGTTGCTGTCTGGAAATACGGAGCGCACAACGTGCCCGGGTACGCGGCGTGTGTTGACTGACCCATGGCAGCTTAAGCAGTGATCTGTCTGCCGTTGAAACTGAGGATTCTGCGCTGATTCCTGGTCGAGCGTATAAAAGACAGCTCCGAGATTCGGGTCGGCGGCCGAGAGGTCAATGACGTCCCCGTGCTGAACCCAGCCAACATACACATCGTCGCTGAAGTAAAGGGCTCGCGGTGTTGCGGGTGAGATATGATGACGCTGAAAACTGGTCTTCGAAAATACAAGCACCTGAGACGATACCGGAATGTTCAATTGCTGAAGCAACGAATCCAGGTACCCGTGGGCGGAACTGAACTCCAGCGTGCTCTCACCGGAGTTAAGGCTCTCCTCAAGTCGCGTGACCGAATCCGTCGGTGTCGCCGTTGTATAGTTGAAGGGGGCGCGTTCAAAATCCAGCTGCGCGAAGGCAGCCGACCGGCCGCTTAGGAACGCAGCAAGGAATAATATCGCCCGTAGAGAAGGTTTCGGAGTAATCATCAGACCATGGCGGCAGCGAGATTGTGAGTATAGTGCCGATTGATCAAATCATTCTGGAGCCAGAGAAGCTTGTTGAAAGCACGAATCGTCTTCGCGGTTGTTTCCGGGACCAGCGGGGATTCAGAAATAAAGGCAATGAGAACATCGGACATGAATCCCATCAGAGCATTCATCTGGACTAGAGGGACGTTGATTTGTTGACTTCCTGCCCGAGATGTATGCATTTTGCCGACCGTATCCAGATACAGAACCATTTTCGCGT
>JBDOMX010000421.1:0-6345 GCA_039831615.1 Planctomycetaceae bacterium | reverse complement strand
GAACAGCGACGATGACCTCCAGGCCGCGGCTCCCGCCAACTTGCGTGAGTTTGCAGAGTTTGTCTCACCGGAAGGACTGATTGATGCCTATCACATGGAGAACAACGTCGGCAGAATCCCAGCCGGGAAAAAGATCGAAGTGTCATTCACCGCGAATTTTCAGGTTCAGTATCATCGCTGGGACAGGACGACGTCTTTCCAGAACGCCCAGTTCACGCTTCCGCGGATTTCACGACTGGGAACGGCAAACGCCTGGATCATCGCGCGCCTGGAAGACTCGCCGATTCTGAACATCGATGAACAGCGGACTGAGTTTGTCCCACACCAGGAAATGCACCTATTTGTTCAGGAGATTCTTCCCGAAGACATGTCGGCTGCCGCGGCCCTCCTGCTGCCGCGGCCCTCCTGCTGCCGGATCCATCATCAGCCCCCTGAGCATCGCGATGCCAGCGGTGAATGCCGACTTTCACTGTCTGGCTTTGGATCTTTCGCGCGAGCTGGCGAACCATCGGATCACGGGCTCAGTCAGGTTCACACCGAGTGGAAATCGCCGGCTCTCAGGAGTCACGCTCTCCGGATTTTACGTCGATCGCCTGAACCTGCCTGGATGTCATGCGATGATTCCGTCGATTGGCGTCCCGTAATCGATCTCCAACCGTTTGCGGCCGGGGATTTCGAGCCGGTGTGGGTCGAGACCAAGCTGCTTCATCACGGTTGCATGAATGTCTGTGACATAATGCCGGTTTTCGACGGCGTGGAAGCCCAGTTCATCCGTGGCGCCATGCACGACGCCGCCCTTGATGCCGCCGCCTGCCATCCATACGGAAAAACCAAAGTTGTGATGTCCTCGTCCGTTCGAGCCCTGACCACCGGGCGTGCGACCGAATTCTGATCCCCACACAACCAGCGTTTCGTCGAGCAGACCGCGTTGCTTGAGGTCTTTCAGCAACGCGGCGATCGGTTGGTCCACCTGTTGACAGTTCTTCGCATGATTCGATTGAAGATTGCTGTGAGCGTCCCAGGCTCCGGCCCCGCCGCCACCGTGATAGATTTGTACGAAGCGGACGCCGCGTTCCACCAGCCGTCTCGCCGTCAGACAGAGCCTTCCGAACGACTGCGTTGGTTCCCCGGTAGTGCCATACAGTTCGTGAGTTGCTGCCGTTTCGCCGGATGAGTCAACCACGTCAGGAACGGCGGTCTGCATGCGGAATGCCAATTCATACGATTTGATCCGCGCTGCAAGTTGCGGGTCGTCCGGATAATCGGTGGCGGTCAGTCGATTCAGTCGGAAGAGCAGTTGCTGCGCCTTCAATCGTTCGGCCGATCCTCCGCCTTCAGCCGGAAGGGCAAACGGAAGCGGATTCTTCGGATCGACGGAGAGTGTCACACCATCGTGCTCGGGGCCGAGGTAATCTGCACCTTCGGTCGCTTTGCCGCCGCAGCAGTCCCCAATCTTATTTCCCATGACAATAAACTGCGGAAGATTGTCGTTGAGCGATCCTAATCCGTAATGCACCCATGCGCCGATCGTGGGGAAGAACCCGTCGAAGCGGTTGCGGCCGGTATGGAACTGGAGCTGCGCATCGTGGTTGCTGGCCGTCGTCCACATCGAACGCACGATCGCCATGTCATCCACGCACTCTGAAAGATGGGGCCACCAGTTGCTGATCTCGATGCCGCTGTCTCCCCGCTTGTGATAGCCCACCTGCAGCGGATACAGCGTATCGTAGATCTTTCCATTGGCGTCGCCCTTCACCAGCTCGACCCGATTCTTGATATACGGCGATTCAAGAACGCTGCTGAAGGGTGTGTTCGGAATCGTCTTGCCGGCGTGCCGCGTGAGCTCCGGTTTTGGATCGAACGTTTCTACCTGACTGACACCGCCGGCCATAAACAGCCAAATCACACTCTTCGCTTTTGGCGCCACGTGTGGAATTCCGTCCGGCGGAGTCCAGTGGTGTCCTGTCTCAGCACGAAGAATCCCGTCCTGCCGGAGCAGCGAGGCCAGCGCGACGGCGGAAAACCCGGTGCCCAGATCGGACAGCAACCGTCGTCGCGGAAATGGCTGGTTGCAAGTCTTCATTGAAGTCACCCTGCCTGCTTCCGTTGAACTCAGTGTTTCAGTGTTATCGAATCGTCACAAAGTCATTGTGATTCAGAAGAACCAGTGCCAGTTGCCGGCGTGCAGCCACGTTTTCATCGAACTCACTCAGGAAGGCCGTACATTCCCGCAGTTCCTGTGCAGATGGTTCCCGGCAGAGCACGTGTTCAAATAAAGCGTGCACGAACTCGTTGCTCGTCAACGACGGGTAAACGTCGGCTACGTTCTTCGCCTGCTGGCTGCCGAGGGGGCTGTTGAACAATGCCAAAGCCTGCTGCGGTGCGACCGTGGCCTTTCGCTGGTAGCACTCATTGACTTTGGCTCCATCGAACAAACTTAAGAACGTCATCTGTCGTTCCTTATCCTGACGGAAGTACAGACTGCGACGCGGGACGTCCTGCCCTTGAGTGTGATCGATCGGCGGGCCACCCGTGCGGAGGTCCAGGCTGCCTCCCAGATAAAGCACACTGTCACGGACGACTTCTGCTTCCATGCGTCGGGCATTCATCCGCCAGAATCCATGATTATCAGGATCGCGCGTCCGCGTTGATGCAGTGCCCTCCGTCGCCGAAGACCTGAGCCTATACGTGCCTGACGTGACCATGGTCCTGTGGAGCGATTTCAGGCTCCAGTCGTCCTGCATCAGACGGACGGCCAGCCAGTCCAGCAGGGCCAGATGCTGCGGCCTGCCGGACCTCAGGCCAAGATCAAACATCCGTTCAACCAGCGGCGCATCGAAGTGTCGCAGCCAGACATGGTTGACCAGCGCGCGGGCGCTGAGTGGATTCTTTCGGTTCGTGATCCAGCGGGCGAAAGCAAGCCGTCTTCCCGAACTTGTCTGTGGGTAGATCGGACCAAGCGCCGGGTATTCGTCCGATCCGTTGTCAAGCATGCTTTTTGCCGTCTCCAGCTGTGTGAGCTTCTCGGCGAGTTGTGTCTGCTCTTGCGCCAGGTCCTTGAGTGCCTTCGTGTCGGTCGGTGGCGAGTGTCGACTGGTCAGCAGTTTCAGCTCACTTTGAGCGATTTGCTCCTCGAGCCTGGCGACACCAAGCTGTCTGTCGGCCCTGCCGGCGACCGCGGCCAGTTCTTTCAAATCTCCCTGACCGAGGCCGTGCTTAACAAGTTCGGCCTCGGTGCGAACCAGCAATGACGCGCGAGCGGATTCCGCAGTTCGACGTTTCGCCAGGGCAAGCGCCACGGCCGACTCATTGACTTCCACAGGCACCTGGGAATCCTGTTCGCTCAACGGCTCGTCCAGCTGTTGCCTTGATTTTTTCAGTTTGAGTTGCGCCGACTGCAATGCGTTCTCAGCAGCGGCGATCTTTGACACGGCGTCTGCAAGCGCCGCTGATCGAACGTCTGCGCGCAACGCCGGATACCAGGCGGTCACTGGAAGCTGAACTGGTACGATGGCCAGCTCGCCGAGTATTTCGGGAAGCCCGGGCGTGAGGCTGTGTTCCCTGTCCGGACGATCTGCGTCCCCCTGCTGAAACAGGAATGTCTCGCGTGTGAGGTGCGCGTCGTAGGTTCTCACCAGCTCTTCCGATGCCAATGGCAACGGATCGTCCCGGACGTCGTGCGTCTCGAAGATCGCTCGCATTCTGTAGTATCCCACCTGCTCGATCGGGTCGAATTTGTGGGCATGGCACCGAGCACAATTGACAGTCAGACCGAGAAACGCCTTCGATGAATGTTCGACAATGTTGTCCAGCCAGACGTTGCGATTGAATTTGTACCAGTTGCGTGCGAGAAAACCGGTCGCCCGAAGAGCATCGTGATCATCCGGCATGGCTTCATCCGCCGCCAGCATTTCCGTCACCATCTGGTCATAGCCCTTGTCGGCGTTGAGTGACTCCACAATCCAGTCACGCCACCGCCAGATGTGCTGCCGCCCATCTCGAATCTCTTTCCCGTAGCCGGAGGGGTCACTGTATCGCCAGACGTCCATGAAGTGCCGGGCCCACCGTTCACCGTACAGTGGACTTGCCAGTAAACGATCGACCGTATGTTCGAAGGCGAACGGCGACTCGTCGTCGCAAAAAGCCTGAAGTTCGTCGCGTGTGGGCGGCAGACCGGTCAAATCGAGCGACACTCGTCTCAGCAGCATGGAACGTGACGCTTCACCAACGGCAGTCACGCCCAGACGTTGGTGTTCGGTGGCGAGGAAGCGATCCATGTCATTGCGGATCCAGCCTTCTGTGATATCGGGCGGTGCGGAGGCCACCGGAGGCTGGAATGACCAGTGGTTCGATGGTGCCTCAGGGATCGACTCCTCCGGAGCAACCGCGCCCTGATTGATCCACGCAGACAGCTTCGCGATCTGATCTGCCGTCAGACGCGTGCCCGATTCAGCCGGTGGCATGCGTTCGTCCTCAGCGGCGGTCACTCGTTCCAGCAGCAGGCTGCTGCTGGCTGACCGGGGCGTCACCGCGGGCCCTCCCTCTCCTCCCTTGCGGATCAGGATGGCCGCATCAAGTCGCAGGCCACCTTCCTGTTTGCGCGCGCTGTGACACGAAAAGCACTTCTCTTGCAGCAGCGGCTGGATATCACGCAGATAATCAATCCGCTCGTCCGCTGCCGCAAATTGATTGACCGACGCGAGGAGGACCGCCCCGAACAGGACGCCGGTCATCGTGACGTCCTGCACCACGATTCGCAGTTGAGGTAACTTGCCGGTGGCAGGTACGGAGTTGTTGTTCATGTCCGGGTACTTCGCCAACCTGCCAGTGATGGATCACAGGCAGCCTGCCTGTGCTGCATGGTCAGCTGTTGGATTTTCGCATCGTTCGGCCGCATGTCAAAGATAATCGTTCGCGGCGTCAGTTGACAGCGGTTCGTGTTGTTCCTGCTACAGCGTAATACGCTGTAGCCCACATTTCTCACCGGGAGCGTCAAACGGGGACTGGCACTGACGCAAGATTTCGTTGGCAGCCACTGTTCCCTGTCAAAACCGATGCTGCCAGCGTCGACAGTGCCATTCGTGCCTGCCCCCATTTGACGGCGGTACAACCTGTCGTCCGGAAGTTGGGACAATGTCTGGCATCTTTGTACAGATCGTATTACCGTCGAGACCGAGGTCTGCATTTGTGGCGAGTCGCCTTTGCAGCGGCGCGAAAAAATGTGCAACCGGGAACTCCACCCGGCAATCAGATCGTGATCAAATTCGATATGATCGGTCGAGTGCCTGCGCGGTGTTGTTTCCCTCAAGGATCTGACACAGTCGATATGCATGACAGGAGCGGAGAACTGTCGTGGGTCCACTGCCTTGCGATCGGTCCCTGTGGAAAGCTTTATCCTGGTCACATCAACGGCCAGCGATACCGAGTCACATAATGAATGAGGTCATTCAGATGAGGACGATACTCGCTTCCGTCATTGCCATCGTCACAGTCAAATCGGGATGGATTACCAATGCGTTCGTGGCCGGTAAGGACATGCTGCGCATTGTTCTGACTGCAATCATACTGACCTGCAGTTTCGTCAGCATCACTTGCGCGGACATTGAGCCAGCCGCCGATGCACCGCAACCTATGACACCGCAGGAGAGCGCTGCGAAAATACGACTGCCAAAGGGATTTCGCATCGAACTCGTCGCCAGCGAACCACTTGTGCAGGATCCATCATGCATCACATTTGACGAACGCGGCCGATTGTTTGTCTGCGAATTGCATGGCTACAACATCGAAGGACATCTTGATGTCACGGAACTCAACAGGACAGGCGTGTTGGACAACGAGGTCCGGCGGATCCGCTGGGAGTTGGAGGGCGGCAGGATCGCGAAAGCGGCGGCCATGCTGCAGCATGGCGTCGTCAAATTATTGACCGACACCAACGACGATGGAGTCATGGACGAAGCCATCGTTTGGGCGAACGACCTTCCGCCGTGTTACGGCGTGGTCCCGGCGCGTGGCGGTGTGATCGTGGTTTGTGCTCCGGACATCATCTACCTCGCTGATCGCGATGGCGACGGCAAGCCGGAAATCCGAGAGACGCTGTTCACCGGCTTCGGCACTCGTGTGCTGGAGCGGGGAATCAACAATCCGCATTGGGGTCTGGACAACTGGATCTACGTCGGAGCTGGAGGCGACGGTGGAACGATTCGTGGGCCCCATTTGGCCAGCCCTGTGAAGGTGTGAAATTACTCATTTCTTCTTGCGAGTAACTTCGCCGTGGCGACGTGTTGTCCATTTCCGGAATACTTGCGTTTGGGTTGCCGGCGTTTTGGTCCTCGTGTGTTCTTCTGC
>JBDOMX010000323.1:0-6348 GCA_039831615.1 Planctomycetaceae bacterium | reverse complement strand
CGGATCGTCCGTCGATCATCGGCTGCACTGTGTGGAACTAAAAAGTGGTCGGACTGTGTGGTCGTTCGTTACCGGGGCACCGATTCGGCTGGCACCCACTGTCACGGACGGTCGCGTCTACTTCGGTTCTGACGACGGGCACGTGTACTGTCTGGACGCCGAGGATGGCGGGCTCGTCTGGCAGTTTCGAGCTGGTCCGGCTGAGGACTGGCTGTTGGCACGCGGTCAAATGATCTCGCGCTGGCCGGTGCGCTCGGGTGTGTTGGTCGCGGACGGCGTGGCGTACTTCGGGGCGGGAATTTTTCCGCACGAAGATGTGCAGATGTACGCGGTCCATGCTGCCAATGGGGCGGTGATCTGGAAACAGGATAACGTCAGCGCCCGCGATGCCGGGCGAGATGATCTCTCTCCCCAGGGCTACTTCCTCGCGAGCGACGATCTGCTGTTTGTTCCTTCCGGACGTTCTCTGCCGGCCGCGATTGATCGCAACACGGGCAAAGTCGTTCACAAACGTTCGTTCAGCTGGCGCACAACCGCTGGTGGCGTCGTGGGCGGCACCCAGGCGCTGCTGGCGAATGGACAGATCTATTCGAACGGCCCCCATCATCTGCTGGCCATGGATCAAAAGACCGGCGATGTCGGTTTCGGCTGGTTTGCCGGTCGTCAGATGGTGGTCGACGGTGACGACGCCTTTGTGGCGACGGGGACCGTGGTCGCTGGACTTGACCACATGGATTACGCCGTCAACAGCCGCCGCCGTCATCAACTTGAAATGGAAATCTACGACCTCTCACGCAAACTTCGTAAACCGGACGAGAAGGAAGCGGAATATCGTGAACGCGTGAAGGCGGCTAACGCTGAACTTGTTGAAATTGCCGACATCGGTGTGACCTGGCAACAGGAAACGCCGGCCGATGCAGCGCTGCTCGCCACCAGTGATCTCATCTTTCTCGGTGGAACTGACAGCGTGACCGCGTGGTCCCGAGAGTCCGGCGAGAACGTGTGGACCACAAGTGTTGAAGGCAACGCCCGAGGACTTGCTGCTGCTGACGGACATCTGTTCGTCAGCACGGATCTGGGAAAGATTTACTGCTTTGCCTCAGCAGAGCTCGGTGTGACTCAGCAGAGCCCGGACGTCGCGGTCGTTGACGATCCATTTCCTGAAGATGAGTTGCCGTCCGTCTACCGTGAGGCAGCCGAACAGATCCTGACGCATTCCGGCGTCACCCGCGGGTACTGTCTGGTGGTCGATGGTGAGAACGGAAGATTGGCGTTCGAGCTTGCCAGACGGAGTCAGCTTGAGATTTACGTCGTCGAATCGGACGCGGAAAAGGTCGCATCGGCTCGGACGGCACTTGCCACAACAGATCTGTACGGCAGTCGAGTGACAGTCCATCAGTTTGATGCCAACGCCATTCCGTATGCCAACTTCTTTGCGAATCTGATCGTCAGCGATCGCTTCGTCAAAGAGGGTGTCCTGGGAGTCGATCTGGCGAAAATCAGTCGACATCTCAAACCAACAGGCGGTGTGCTGGCGCTGGGCCGCTCCACTTCAGAGGACGCCGCGCAGCCGCTCGCTCGTGTCAACAGCGTGGTTGAAGGACAGGGACTCACGGACGATGAGGTGACGGTTGCGTCGCATGAAGGCTGGGCAACGCTCACACGTGGTCCACTTCCCGGAGCCGGCAACTGGTCACACCAGTACGGAAATCCGGCAAACACAGCGGTCAGCAACGACCTCCGTATCAACGGCGGGCTGGGAGTGCTGTGGTACGGCGACCCAGGGCCAGGTGAAATGGTCAACCGTCATGATGGAGCCGTGGGACCACTGGCGACCAACGGCCGGCTGTTCGTACAGGGAGAAACGACAATCCGCGCCTACGACGCTTACAACGGACAGTTCCTCTGGAACTACAACAATCCCGACGGAATCCGCCGAGGCGTTTACAAGAACGTCAGCCCCGGTAATCTCGCAGCGACGGACGATCGACTGTTCCATTTCATCGGTCGCGAATGTATCGAACTCGATGCCGCAACGGGAGAAACCATCCGCGCGCACGGGCTGCCTCAGGAAACTGATGACGGCAAACACGCGTGGGCCTACGTAGTTGTGCAGGATGATCTGCTTTTTGGAACCGCGACAGTGCTGGAAGATATCGACTCGCGCGAACGTCGCAGGGGCCGCCCGACGAACGATGCGACCGATGCCATCTTCGCCATCGATCTGACGACCGGTGAACATCTTTGGACGTATCAGGGGCAGAGTATCTCGCACCGGACCATCGCCGTCGGTCCCCAACAGGTCTATTTCATCGACAGTTCCGTCACCAGTCTGCAACGAGCAGCCATGCTGGCCGAGGATAAATCCGCCCTGGAGTTTCTCACGGGCAAGGAACGAGAGGTCGCGGAAGATCGGCTGAAGACAGCTGATATTCGCCGCGCCGTCGCCATCGATTCGCGAACGGGTGAGAAAAGCTGGGAGAAGCCGGTCGACGTGACCGATTGCAGTGAGATCGGCATCGGCGGCGGGATGCTCACGCTGATGTACCGGAATGACATGTTGATTCTTTGCGGCGCCAATGCGAATGGCCACTACTGGAAACAATTTGTTGCCGGCGAGTTCTCACGACGGCGACTGGTGGCGCTGCGGGCCGGAGATGGCTACAAGCTCTGGGCCAAAGATGCCAACTACCGCCATCGACCAATTATCGTTGGAGATAAAGTACTGGCTGAACCGTGGATGTATGATCTCAAAACAGGGGACCAGCTGACACGGTCCCATCCATTGACCGGCAAGGAAGTTCCCTGGTCAATGATGCGCACGGGGCACCACTGCGGCATGCTGACCGGGGCCGATTCGGGCATGATCATGTTCCGTTCAGGGTTCACCGGATTCATGGACCTCAAACAGGACGCCGGCGTGCGTCACTTCGCAGGACACCGACTCGGTTGCTGGATCAATGCCATCCCCGCGAACGGCCTGGTCATGATCCCTGAAGCCAGTGTCGGGTGTGTGTGCCAGTTTTCAATTGCCTCCACCGTTGTGCTGGAGCCTCGCGAAGCACGTCGTCCGTGGGCGATTTACAGTTCCGTCGGTGCAAAAACACCCGTGAAACATATGGCCATCAATCTCGGCGCGCCTGGCGACCGCAAAGATGCTTATGGCACCGTGTGGCTTTCTTATCCACGATACAAGGCGTATCAGGAGACATCGCTGGATATCAAACTCGACCTGCAGCCACAGTTCACTCGTGATGGAGGATTCCGCAGCGTCAGCGAAAACCTGGCGATTCTGAGTCAAACACAGACGCCGTGGCTGTATTCTTCGCTGGCTGAGGGAATCACGAAACTCACACTTCCGCTGCTGGGAGCGGGTGACGCCCCCGCGGTCTATACGGTGAAACTGCACTTTGCCGACACGCGTGACGCGGATCATGAACCATCAGCATTTTCTGTGACGCTCAACGGGCAGCAGACGAGTGAAGAGCTGACACTCAGTCAGTCGGACAAGCCCGGCCAGGTGATTGTTCATGAAGTGAACGATGTCAGAGTCACGGATTCCCTGACAATTGAACTCGCTGGCTCACAGGGAACAACCTTGCTGAACGCCGTCGAAGTCGTCCGCAACGATTAGAGACCACGTTTCCGTCGTTGAAACGTCATCTTTCCCTTCTCCCGTGGCCGGGAGAAGGTGGCCGGATGAGGGCTCCTTCCGCACAGCGGTCCTCGGCAGAATCGGCATCCCGCGCGGAGTGGAATCTCCGTGGGCGGCCGATATGCTGTCAGGTCAGTGCCGTTCGCCGGCAGAACAGAACTCAGTGTCATTCGAACTCGTGCGGAATTGAGAAGAGCATCATCATGACCACGATATCCTCGCTCCACATGGCCTCCGTCTTGCGCACCGCCGTGACACGGCTGTTTGCTGTCGCGACGCTGATGCTGATTTCCGCAGCAACGCTGGCAGCCGCGGAAGATGACGGACACCTTGACATTTATTTCATCGATGTGGAAGGCGGTGCCTGCACATTGTTTGTCACTCCCACAGGTGAGTCACTGGTCATCGACTCGGGGTATCCCGACAACAATGGTCGCGACCTGAATCGTATCCTGCGCGTCGTTCGCGACGTAGCGGGACTGAAGCACATCGATCACGCCGCGGTGACTCACTGGCACCGCGACCATTATGGCAACCATGCGGCACTGACCACTCAGATCCAGATCAGGAACTTCTGGGACCGCGGCATCCCCGACGCACTCGCCGAGGACGACTTGTTTGTCACGCGCGTGTCCGACTATCGCTCGGCTTCTCAGAATAATTCAAAAGCGTTGAAAGCCGGCGACAGGCTGTCGATCAAACCTGGAAAGACCCCACTTGCAATTCAAATCGTGACGGCCAGTCGCGACGTCATCCCCAATGCAGGAAAGCCCAATCCTTACGCGAATCTGCATGAACCACTTCCTGAGGATACATCGGACAACGCGGCCAGTCTCAGCTTCCTGCTGACGTTCGGTCAGTTTCGCTTCCTGTGTTGCGGTGATCTGACCTGGAATATCGAGGCAAAACTGATGACTCCGAATAACCCGATCGGGCAGGTCGACATGTTCATGGTCACTCACCATGGCTTGCCGTCGAGCAACAATCCGGTGCTGGTTCGAGCAGTCGATCCGCGAGTGGCGGTGATGTGCAATGGTCCGACCAAAGGCGGTTCCGAAAGCGTGATCAAAACGTTGCGAGAATGTGAGTCACTGGAAGCTCTCTATCAGCTGCACCGCAACGTCACGCTCGCCGCCAACCTGCAGACTCCCGTGAACTTCATTGCCAATACAGGTCCGACTCAGGGGTGCAAAGGCGTGTGGATCAAGGCAAGCATTGCACCGGGCGGCAGGACGTATACCGTTCAAATCGGTCCCGAAGGCGAGCCTCGCACTTTTGAGTCCCGATTCAGCGTAGTACGCTGATTCGTGGCAGTCTGTGCTCGACGCAATGCATTCGCGTTTGCCGGCACGTTCAGGCTTCGGGAGGATGGACGTCCAGGCGAAGCAGCGGAAGCAGTTCGTCTGGGAGTACGAGGGAAATAAGTAGTTTGCCGTCTAATGCCTGTGGGCAGCAAACGCGGTATTCCCGACCGGCGACCTACGCATCGACAACGTAGGTCCCTGCCAGATGGTCGTGCAGGCAGCGCGGCGGTTCCATGAAGATGGCGACAATGTTGGCAAAACTCAGGAACTGGATTCCGATCTGTGCCAGGTCGGATATGAAGAATGTGTCGCCTGCGAGGTTGACTGCGTAGATACTCGCGAACAGCGGAACCCAACCTCTCAATACGACGCCACGGAAGAAGCCCGGAGCGTGGCCTTCGCCATTGACGATCCGAATACGAAGCAGGCGTTTCCCCACGGACTGGCCACGCGCGCAAATCCACTGCAGCTGGAGCATACCCAACATCATTGCCGGAAACACTGCCGTCAAAATGAAAGGCCAGGCCGAAGGCGGAACCTGCAGCCCTGCCCACTCACCTGTCGCGGACGCTTTTCCAAGCTGCTGGAGGAACAACGCCGTTGCCGACAGTGCTTCACGGTCCAATACTCCAAGGAACACTGCAACCGGTACCGTGACGGCACCCAGGGCACCGACCATGATGCTGATCATTCCATCTGCAATCACTGCCAACAACCGCGAAAACCGTGATGCAGAACTCTGCGATGGATTGCGACATCGACCATTATCGTCGTGTGACTCGTGCTCGATCGCCCGCTGTCGTGCCAATGTCTCGATCTCTTCAACCGACAACCGCTTTCCTGCAGCAAACATGCCCGGTGACAGGTTGTCGGATAGGTCTGCGTTGGCGGCCTCGGCGATTCGCTCCGGCGTTGCCTCAGGTGCGCGAGTCATGTTTTGGCACCAGCAGCATTCACACTCGTGACCCGCTTCTTCCACCGGAGCGTGCAGGACCTGATAGCACGTTGAACAGCGAAACTCGTATTTGACAGCGGCAACGGTTGTCATTGCGTGATTCCCGTGATTCCCGTGATTCCCGTGATTCCCGTGATTCCCGTGATTCCCGTGATTCCCGTGATGTCTGGTGCGTGAAGGAGCCAGGAGACGATGGGCCGGTGCAAACATAGGTCATGTCCGGCACCATCGGATTTCGATTCCGCAGGATGGAATGACACGACGCGGAGCGATCGCTGCAACCCGAATGACCGCACCAATCAGACGTTTCGGGTCGCCATTCCGATGCAAAGTCGTGATCTCTTCCTTCTCCCGGAGGGAGAAGGAAGCAGCTGTTGCTTTCAGTTTTTGAATCTGCCGCCAATGAACGGATGTACCCACGGCAAACCAACGCG
>JBDOMX010000180.1:0-6348 GCA_039831615.1 Planctomycetaceae bacterium | reverse complement strand
TCAGAGGTCGTCACTACATTGCGTTTCAGATTTCAAACACTGGAGTTATGAAACTCGGCCGTCAAAAACACGGCAAACAACTTTTCATGCAATCCTTTTTCTGCCCCTGCTGGGGAACTTGGGCTAACGCTGCCGATCGGGAGTCAACAATGATCCGGCTCCCGGGACAGGTGTTCGAGCTTCAAGTTGGATGACGCCGAGCGAGTTTGAGCAGAATTCGGTGCCCGGCCTGCCTGTCAGGGACAGGCTCAAAACAGCAGATGCGGCAGCAAATTCACTGAGTTCGGCAGTTTTAGCCGAAGGCATCCCTCAGAAACCGTGACGGCGAGCCGGCGAACGGCAATACCTGCGTTCGCGGCCCTGGTTGATGTTGACCACATCGCGGGATTCTTCAGAATCCACTCACATCCTCTCAAGTTGTGATGTTCGGTCGCCCTTCTCAGCGGCCCATCACGGCGAAACCGGAGACCTGTTCTCCACTCCTCTCTTTCAGATTCAGACAGGTGTTCTCGTGAAATCATTTCACCTGTGGTTGTCCGCAGCTGTCATTGCCTTCAGTTCGTTTCCCGGCGCACGGGCAGTCGATCTCTATTCCGGTGCACACCTGCGCCGAGGCGCGGCGGTGTTGCACGAACACACTTCCGACCGGCCGCGAGTTCGACTGCGGTGGTTTCGCCCGGTGAAGGATGTGGCAACCGTCTTTCGTGCCCAGTCTGACGACGAAATTCCGACTCCACCGGAGGCAGCGGATTCGCCGCGAACACTCGATCTGCCTTCGGGGACGTCGAGCGGCGTCACGGGCGATCCAGGCATCGAGCTTCCGGAGCCTTCGACCTGGAATGCATTTTCTCCGCCGATCACATCGGACCCTTTTCTGGATGGCGGGATCACCCAGCCTTACGCGCCCCAGGTTCCGGCCTATCCGCCGTCTGGAGGTCCTTTTCGGGGGCCTGCTGGTGTTGGCGGGTACAGCATTCCCGGAACCAACGGCGGGCAACCCTACCGTTTTGGCTGGGAACAACGATTTGATATGCATTTGATCCCCGGAGCTGACGTGTCCGGTGGCGGTGCGGCCGGTGAGTTTGAAGAATTTGGCGTCGATTACGATCTCACTTTGACACGACCGTTTATACCCGGTTGGATTTTGAAAGAGACCGGGCAGTTTCGTGCCCGGACCTGGCAGGGGCCGGCATCGGCCGGACCGCCGGCTGTCCCACCACCACCGGCCGGTCTGCCTGGAAGTGGTTTTCGACTGGGTATTGACTTCGAGTTTTCGACACCTCAGGTCGGTCCTTACAGCATGACTCTGGCAGTCACTCCATCGCTCAATACTGATTTCAATCGTTCCCCGACGTCGAAGGCCTTCCAGCTGGATGGCCGCGGAATCATCTGGTGGGGCGTGACTCCAGGCTGGTCCTTCGGGTTGGGAGCGATGTTTTGGGACCGTGTGGACGATCGAGTGCTGCCGTATGCGGGCTGGGTCTATCGAGATGACTATTGGGAATGGAGACTGATGTTTCCGGAATCAGAGATTCGACTGTTTCTTGGCAATGAACCGTGGTGGTCGAAGTGGCTCTATGTCCGCGCTAAATACAACATCGACGCGTATGAAGGAGTTGGTTCGCTGGGAGTCCAGCGAGAAGTCGAGTTCGAAGACTGGCAGTTGACACTTGGCTTCCAGATGGATGCCGGATACTACCGCTGGTTTATTGAAGGCGGTTTGATTCTGGACCGTGAGCTCGAATACGATACCGCTCCGGATATCTCAGTGGATCCCTCGTACATCACTCGAATTGGTATCCGCTACTAAGACGTCGCGCTGCCGAATACGCAATCTACTCCGCACCCCGACTGCTTGTGGCAGCCGGGGTGTTTTTTCAGAGTGAGTGGATCATTTTTCGGCGTTTTGTGTCCCTGAAACGGCGTTCCGTCGCACCCTGTCGATTCTCGAAAGATCATTGATGTCTGCTCCCATTGCTGTGATTCTGGCAGCCGGCAAGAGTACTCGGATGAAGTCTGAGACGCCTAAAGTCCTGCATCCGATCTGCGGGCGGTTGATGATCGAATACGTATTGAACGCGGCCCGGGAAGCAGGCGTGGCAAAGATCGTCGTGGTTGTAGGCCACAAAGCTCAGGACGTTCGTGACGCACTCTCCGGCCAGACCGATGTCGTGTTTGCCGAACAGCTTGAACAGAACGGGACCGGTCACGCTGTGATGATGTGCGAAGCGGAGCTGACCGGACACCAGGGTTCGGTGCTTGTGCTGGCCGGTGACACACCTTTGCTCAACGGGTCGTCACTGCAGGCGCTGCTGGATCACCAGCAAAAGAATTCCGCCGCCAGCGTGATTGGCACAGCAGACACAGCCAGCAACGAGGGACTTGGCAGAATTGTGCGTGACGCTCAGGGCAATTTCGTCTGCATTCGTGAGCACAAGGACGCTTCGGATGATGAATTGAAGATTACCGAAATCAACACCGGTTGCTACGCGTTCAACACTCCGTTGCTGCTGGAATCCCTGCGAAAGCTGAAGCCGGACAACGTTCAGGCAGAGTATTACCTGACCGACTGTCCGCGGATTCTCATGAGCGACGGTCACCGTGTGTCCGCCAGCTGCAGTTTGACGATCGAAGAGGCAATCGGAGTCAACAATCGGATTCAGCTGGCGGAAGTGCGTGAGCATATCCAGCGAGAGATCCTGGCAGAGTTCATGCTCAACGGCGTCACGATTGAAGATCCACGACAAACATCGATCGATCACGACGTTGAGATCGGTCGGGACACGTTGATTCGCCCGGGAACTGTCATCGACCGTTACGCCAGGATTGGGACCGGTTGTACAGTTGGTCCCCATGTCCATGTTGCAGAGTCGCAGATCGTGGCGGACGGGGCAACAGTTCGTTCATAGCGGCCGCTGGCCGCCGTCCGTAGAGTCTGAAGCCAGCAGTTACCTGGGCACGCGTACCAGTTTGCTTGTCGTAAAGCGACGGTCACCGCCCAGGTTCAGGGTTGCAGTCACCAGAATTTCGCCGTGGGGCTGCGGTGTCGCACCGGCATCCTGCTCAAGCGGAATCTCCACCTGGAAACCGCGGGTGACCAGTCCGCTTCTCCACAGGCTCCGACTTTCGAGCGATGTCGCGGCGGTTTCTGCCAGCAGTGATGTTTCGCCTGGCAGCTGCAGTCGGACCGACAGTTCCCCGGCAACTTTGACGACCTCGCCATCGCCATCCAGCGGCTGAACCACGACGCTGACGACCAGTTTATCATCGGCAGATTTGAGGACTCCGGACGCCAGTGAATGAATTCGCAGTTTTCGGATGGATCCCCAGGCGACCGCTGTCTCCAGGGTTTTGGAAGAGGCTGCCATGTGAATGGAAGATTCGTGTTTCGTCTGCTTCAGTGCCAGCAGTTCGTCTTCCTGATCGCGCAACTGCTTTCTGGCCGTTGCAAGTTGTCGCTCCAGTGCGCGGATGCCGGCTTCGTGCTGACGCAGGCTCGACTCCAGCCGATCCCGGCCGGTCAGGTGGCAACCGGCAACGAGAATCAGCCCTCCAACAATAAAAAGGGGCAGGATTTGAACATTAAACAGGCGCATGGGGTCCAGCAGGCGAGCGTGGCTCCTTGAAACACATTCACGATGTCAGACCTTACGTTGCCGAGTCCTGTCGCGCGAACACCAGTTTGGGCCGATCTGTCAATGGCGAGCCAACGCCGGCAGATGCTGCCGGAAGGACACGGTGGGCGGTGGTGTCTGCCGAAATCCGCGATGCGTCAGCAGACTTGTGTCCACGCAACTCACGGCGTGGACGTCCCCAGTTCGACGAGCTGGATTGCCTGCGCTTTTTCTGCATCGGTGACGTCACTGTGGCAGGCAGCTTTGCCGTCGTCAGCGCCGACGCCTTTCCGCGTCTTATTGGCGAGGCGATGGATCTCTTCCGGAGAAAGGACACCTCGTTTCTCCAGGATCTCCTGCTGATCGGCTGTCAGGGCTTCCGAAACTTTCGCTTTGTCCCACTGGTAGTCTTCGTCTTTTCCGCTGGTGAATTCTATGATCTCCCGGCTGATACGAACGCTGCACCAGTCGTGGCCACACATTGCACAAAAGTCGGTGTCGACGTCGAGGTCTTCGTCGTGGTAGGCGCGTGCCGTATCCGGATCAAAGCTCAGTTCAAAATGCTTTTCCCAGTTCAGGGCGGCACGGGCTCGAGTCAAATTGTCGTCACGGTCCCGTGTGCCTGGGATGCCAAGCGCCACGTCCGCTGCATGCGCCGCGATTTTATAAGCAACGCACCCCTGTTTGACGTCGTCCTTCTTGGGAAGTCCCAGGTGTTCTTTGGGCGTGACGTAACACAGCATACTGGCCCCGTGCCACGCGGCGTTGGTGGCGCCAATGCAGCTGGTGATATGGTCGTAACCGGGGAACATGTCAGTGACGAGCGGTCCCAGCACGTAAAAAGGTGCGCCATGACACAATCGGCGCTGCAGCTTCATGTTGAATTCAATCTGGTCCAGCGGCACATGCCCCGGACCTTCGACCATGACCTGGACGCCTTTTTTCCAGGCACGTTCTGTCAGCTCTCCGAGCGTGGAAAGTTCGGCCAGTTGGGCTTCATCCGTGGCGTCCGCCAAACCACCGGGGCGCAGGCCGTCTCCGATGCTGAACGTGACGTCGTACTTTCGTAACACATCGCAGATATCTTCCCAGTAGGTGAACATGGGATTCTGCCTGCCGTGATGAATCATCCACTTGGCCAACAGGGCTCCCCCGCGGCTCACGATCCCGATCAGGCGTTTATTGATGAGTGACAGGTGTTCGTGCAGGACTCCTGCGTGAATCGTAAAATAGTCAACCCCCTGTTGCGCCTGATGTTCGAGCGAGTTGAGAATGATGTCGCGGTCGAGATCTTCGATCTTCCGATTGATAATCATGGAGTAGATCGGAACCGTGCCGATGGGAACGCTGCTGTTTTTGATGATGGCTTCCCGGCAGGCGTCCAGGTCTCCTCCGGTGGACAGATCCATGACCGTGTCTGCGCCCCAGCGTTCCGACCATCGCATTTTTTCGACTTCTTCGTCCGTGCCGGAGGACACGGGGGATGCGCCCAGATTGGCGTTGATCTTGGTGCGTGAGGCGCGGCCGATGGCCATGGGGTCCAGTTGGTATTTCAGGTGTTGGGTATTGGCCGGGATCACCATGCGACCGGCAGCGACTTCATCACGGACCTGTTCGGGCGTGAGGTGCGTCTCCCGCTCGGCCACTCGCTGCATTTCGCGCGTGACGATTACCAGTCGAGCGGATTCCAGCTGAGTGATCGGTATGAAATCTGCGGGCGGCTGCCAGGCATCGGCGCATTCATAGTTGTTTTCGAAACCCGGCCGCAGTGTCCAGTCGTCCGGCATGAAATTCCATGCGGTTTGACCGGAAGGCGCGGGCATGCCGGGCGTATCGGGTGAGGCATACGTCAGCGCTCCCGCGCGACCGCCGGCGATGTGCGGGGCGATGGCAAAACTCCCCGGCGTTGTACCAGCGCTGCTGCTGCTGGGGTTGCTGCCTTCAAGAGCTGGTAGATATGCGGCTGCGCGAGCAGCGTGATCGATGGTCATAAAACAGACTTCTTATCCTGATACGGCCCGGGTGGTGGCCGATCCTTAGTTGGGGAATCCTGCATCCTACTGCAGTGGACCTGAAATTCAACGCGAGGTTTGTGACGCGATTCCCGATCGTCGACTGGGGTGCCGTGCTGAGATTCGCTATCTTCCTCGTCATCCAACAGGGAATTGGCACTCGGCGACCGCCGGTGGCTCCGTTTTTCGCTCTTTTCAGGCAGGAACTGATGAAGTTTGACGTCTTCGGAATTGGAAATGCTCTGGTCGATATTCAGGCTCAGGTCAGCGACGAACAGTTGCAGGCGGCTGGTTTCGAAAAGGGAATCATGACGCTGGTTGACGACGAACAGCAGCGCCAGGTGCTGCTGTCGCTGGACGGGTTGCCACTGAACCGATGTGCCGGAGGGTCGGCTGCCAATACGGTGATGGGGATTGCAAACTTCGGCGGCCAGACGGCTTACACGGGGAAAGTCGCTGCCGATGAAATTGGTCAGTTCTTTCTCGATGACATGCGAGGCCAGGGTGTTACGATTGAAGTGGCTCCCGCGACCAGTGGGCAGACGGGCACCTGTGCGATCATGATCACGGGCGATGCGCAGCGCACGATGCTGACCAATCTGGCAGTTTCCAGTACGTTGACGGAACACGATGTCGACGAATCGGCGATTGCGGCCTCGAAATATGTTTATATCGAAGGCTACCTGCTGACCGGTGACACAACAAAGACGGCGGCGTACCGG
>JBDOMX010000910.1:0-6353 GCA_039831615.1 Planctomycetaceae bacterium | reverse complement strand
CAGGTATTCGTAGCAACTTGCCGTCACCGTTTTTTATGCCGCGATATTGCTTCTTGTACTGTTTGAACGCCGACAAGAACGCCTGCATGTTCCGTCCATCTGGCTGCACCCCCTGTTCGTAAAGCCAGCTAAGAAGATGAGCCCATTCCGTGCTTCTGGAAAAATCAGGTGGTCTCTCGTGAGCTGTTTTCTTCAGCATGCGTCGAAGCTGAAAGAAAAGATGTGGACCGGTTATTTCGTGACCAATTCCCTGCTCCCAAGCCGAATCCTTCTTCTGGTTCAACTCGGGTGATTCAAAAATCAAATTCTCGATCATAAAATGAGTCGGATCTTTCCCCTGCGGTATCGGCAACAGGTCTTCGCAACCCTCAATCGCGAACTTAATCCCATCGTATTGCTCTTGTCCCTGCTCCGAGTAACTTTCGATCACACACTCAACTTTGACGCATTCATCGGTGTGTTCATCAACAGTCCAACGGTCAATCACCTCGCCGTCACACGGATACTCTTCCGTCATACCGACTGGACGCACCAAGACAGTACATGAGATTGCGACTCTATCTGGAGTCCGGAGTTGCTCAACCGCCTTGCGAATTCTTTGTCGTGCGGATTCTGTCATCGTCCGGTTTCTTGATTCCGAACATCCTGATTGAAAAGTAAACGCGGCCGGCAGGTCAGGAAACCTGTTGTCCTCCGTCGAGTGAGGCCGCGTTGAACTCAGGTTTATGGTGATGACATTCCGGCGGGAAGTAAGGGAAGGGCATCGGAGAATGGAGGGCAAGTGTCAACCAAAGTGTCAACAAGAAGCCACTCTGATAGTGCATTGTCTCACACAGTCAACATTCCTTGAACCCTCTAATTGCAGCATTCCGCCATCGGTCAGACGCTAGTCGAACGGTACTTGGAGACTTAAAATCTGGGGTTCCGATAGGAGCGTGTGGGTTCGAGTCCCACCCGGGGTAATGTTTTTACTGGTCGTTGTGAGTGTCAGCGGTTTCACTGCCTGCTTCATTCACCTCGCCATTCACCTTTTTGGGTTTTTGTCGTTCCATTTCGGCCGCCATGACCTGACGCAAGTGTGCCGCCGTTTCCTGTGCCTGAATTCCGATGTAGTATTTCTCCGTCGTCAGGACGGTTTTGTGTCGCATCAGTTCCTTCAGCACCATCGGCATGACGCGACGTGCCCAACGCAGACCGAACGCCCGACGAAGGTCGTGAGCGGAGCCCCAAACAACTTTCGTGGAGACTTTTTTTGTCTTCCGGTCTCTCGTTCGTCGTTCGTCTACCTTCACCTTGGCCTTCTCCCCAACGGCCACCAGCTTCTTTGAGACGGTGTTGGTATTCCGGCAGACCTTTCCTGACAGCTTCACGTTGAACACGTGCCCCGTCCGGTCGGCTTCTGGAACGGCCCTGAGGAAATCATCGAATTCGGGAGCAACGGCGTACTCGCGGTCCTGGCCGCCCTTCTCGTCTTCCGCTGAAATCAGCAGGACGGTGGATTTGCCGGACATGTCCACCCGGATTCCGTCCGCCCAGGTATCCCACGTCAGCCCCATCGATTCGCCGAGCCGCAGCCCGGACACCCAAAGGCCACGCATCAGGAACCTGGCTGATTCATCGTCAAGATTCTTCACCTTTTTAACGGATACCAACATCCGCTCGAATTCCTCCAGCGTGACCGGGCGGCCCTTCATAACTTTCACCTTCCGGGCTTTCTTCAGCTTGGGGAAGGTTGGCACTGCTGAAATGTACCCCTGCATCTTGGCCCAGTTCAGTGCAGCCTTCAGGACTCTGCAGTCGCCGTCGATGGTGGACGGGGCCACTTCCTCCAGTCGGAGTTTCTGAAATCGGGATATCCATTGTGTCGTGATGCGGCTCAACTTGTCAGGACTCATGATCCGTTCAAAGTTGTTGAAGATTCCCATCACGGTAATAGACGATGAATCCCGCATGTGACACACGCATTCGTCCTCGTAGCGGTCACGGAAGTCGGCCCATCGGACAACTTTTCCGTGGATGTCCACACCGCGGGACAGTTCCGCCTGCAATTCGCCGGCGGCCTTATTCGCTTTCTTCACATTTTTTGTGCCGCTGTTCTTCTCGTAACGTTTGCCCGTTAATCGGCAACCGAACTGCTGTGTACGTAGCATTGATTTGCTTTCAAAGGTGGTTGGTGAGGTTGATTCACGGCCGGGAATTCGAGCCGCCGCTCAATTGGCTTACCTCTTCTGTTGCGAGTGTTTTCCCAAACGACATTCGCCTTGTGGCCAGCGAACGCGACACATTGTTTGGTAGTCGCTTCTGGAACATGCTGCTTCGCCAATACGTACCACAGCCTGACTCTCCATCGAGACGGGCCGTCCTTTCTATCCTGCAGTGCATTCCAAAGTTGCTGGCCGATCTTTTTGGGGATCGCCTGGAACACCTCATCTCCGGGGTACTCAAACCCTCCTAGGAAAAGCCAGGTTCGGAACCGCCCCGGAGGGTTGTCGAGAACTAACTTCTTGATAATCGATTCACGTGTTTGCATTCAGGCACCCCTTGAATAGAACGAGGGCGCAACGGTAGCCCTCTGTCGACTGGAAAGAATCAGCGGCTTAACGCTGGCCGCTGCACACAAGCTCCAGCCCGGCTTGCTGGATCGATTCGTGAACGACGCACAATCTAAGCGCGTCGAGTAGATCACCATCAGTGCCGTTCCTGAGCCCTCGTCGATCGTGCTGATGGCCCTCGGGGACTGCGTCCGGGTACTGACGAGCCATGCCTCCCTGTCGCCATTGGGACTCGGGAGTGCTGTCATCGGCGTCAGCGTGTTCGCTTGCAGAACAGCCCGCTGGGATTGAATGCGACGAGCAGTTTAAATTCGAGGCTAGCAACCAGACACGGTTAGAACATTTTTGATCAGAATTCGACGGCCGGCCTTACGGTTTTCTTCTGAGTATTGTTCATCCGAACGTTCTGTACTTCAATTTCGATTACGGTGTCCAATTCACTGCGGAGGATCTTGTTCTGCTGATGGGGTCGACCTTGAAATCACCGCCGGACCTCTTTATGAATCGACGCAGACAGTCCGGTGCGTTGCAATTCAGGCTTCGTCCGGAGAGCGTGAACCGTCGCTTGCGTCTCAGCTCCATGAACGCGTCAATGGCCTGCTCCGATCCGCCATCCTGCAGATCGTTGTTGAACATGACGGTTCGTCGTTTCAGGCGTTCAACCGAGAAGATGATGGCGTCAGTGGTGTTCTGCGACGTGTAGACATAACGGTCCTTGGCGAATCGCGGCCCCAGACCGTATGTGTCAGGAAATGGCCCTTTCTGCGGCGTCGGTGATGTGGGATTAGGTGGAGCAAAATTGCAACCCACAACGAGAATCAGTGGTGTGTTCCGCGGGAACTTCCTGCGCAACTCCCGGTACAACACCGGAAAGTCGGAATGCATGCTTCCCGAAATGTCACAAACTAATGCGATCGAACCTTTGACTTTCACTCCCATGAAGACTTTCTCGACTTCGGAGCCGCTGCCGCTATCTCCTTCAAAACCATCCTCGTCGCCGTCCATCGTGTCAGCGGCGCTCGGCGGCGGGTCCAGAGAAGCGATCCCAAACGCATTCGGATCGGCCTTGTCAAGTTCCCGTGTTGGTGGCGAACTCTGATTCGTCTCGATATCCGATTCAGTTGCGAGTTCGACCTCCGCTGTGGTGGAACCTTCGGTCTGAGAAGATGACGAAGCAGGGGATCCCGGAATGCTCCGTTCGCCTTTTCGACGGCCGGAGGACTGATCGCCCGAATCGGCGAAGCCACTTCCACTGGCTCCGGCCCCTGATCCCGGCCCCGTCTCGGCAGTCCCGGTTCCGACACCTGATGTTCCGACACTACCGGATCCCGTCTGAAAGGACGGCAGGATCCACAGGAGGAGTACCAGCAACGCAACCACGGAGTGACCGAGCGAGGTCCCGATCAGAACCTTTCGCGCGAAGTTCGGCGGTGCCTGTGAGGCGGGAAGATGGTTCAATGGGCTGAGCCAGGAAGGTGACAATGGAAGAATAGCACAGAGATTGTACGGCAGCCCTACGTTACCAGATAGCGCAGGGCAGCTTCATATTTACTGCGTGGATACGCTACACCTACTTTCTCGGTGGTATTCTTTCGTATTCGACCTGGTAACTGCCAGGCTCTATCCAAACATCGAATGCTGCGCAGGTACGAGTATTGGGGCAGAGGCTACTGCACATCTTTCGAGGTGACACCGATTAGTACCTTTTCGTCCTGTGCCAGCGGTATCAGTTGGTACTTGAAGCCAAGTCGAATCGCTGCTTGTTTGACCATTTCGAAATGTTCAAACGAGTCTTCCCACACGACGATACCCAGGAAATGCTTGTCTGGGTCGAACTTCTTAAACCGTTCGCTGATTGCCTCGACGTTTTCTCCGCCTGGTTCAATGCGTAAACCTGCTGACACAATTGGCTCCGCGAACTCCTTTCCGTCAACGGTTTGCACAGCCGATTCCGCTTCGTTGCGCGTCAAATTGCCCGATGAGTCCACCGACGCATGCGAACAGAGACGTCCGCCCTTGACGAAGAACGCTACCTGTTCCTTGGTAGTTTGCTGCTGCCGAGGCAATTTCGACGTACGGCTGCGGAGCGCGATTTCGTTTTGAAGCTGCCGTTCTGCGGAATTGAGAATTCGACGCGTTTTTTGAATTGTCTGGCGAAGTTGTTCAAGAGCCTGCGCCGTTTCGTTCATCAGGATTTGGGATTCGGAGAGTTCTTCCAGATCGGAATTCCGTTTGTCATGCAGCTGGCCGGACGATGTCGACATTGACTTCAGATCGTTCAACAGCGTTTCTGTCTGTTCATCCGAAAACCTTTCTCGAATCTGTTCCGCCTGCTGTGCGGCGCGGCGTAACGACTCGAGACGTTCACGAGACTCGGAAAGACGTCTGTGATTCTGAATCAGTCGTCGATGATCAGATTCCCGGGGCGCTTTCGACCCGGCTGTCTGATTGGCGGAATTCACAAGAATTACGACAAGAATTGAGATGAATACGATGCCACCAAATGTGTTACATATCGTATCCAACAACAGATCAAGGCTGTCCTGTGATGATTTTTTCCGCCTCATTTGATTAGTCCGCGATTCTCTGTTTTTTCTGAGACTACCGTCAACTGCGGGTAGGACGCTGCGTCACAGTTGTGCGGAATCAATTCACACCGGCCCCGGTTTCTGGATCGATAGCCTGCTGGTCGGCCGCCAGTAGATCGTACCCGATATCGAATTCATCATTCTGCAGCGTCTCTCGCAGATCTCCAAATATCCGCACTCCGGAAGGCTTTAGTAACAGCACAAAATAAATCGAACCCGAGTCCTGACGCGAAGCCCAACCAGAAAAGTCTTCGGGGGTTGCGAATTTCAACGGCTTCGCGGACTTTTCGACTTCTGCAACTTTGATACTGCCGGCTTCGATTTCCAGCAACCACGGTGTTTTTGATTCTCCCTGCGGCCGGTTAAAAATCACGCGATTCGACGATTTCAGCTTCTGAAGTTCTCGCCGCGCTGTCTCCAGTTCCTGCTGCAATTCGACAAGCGTTTCCGGGCTGATCAACTGCGCCTGTTCGTCCAGTTGTGACTGTCGCGTTTCAGCACTGGCGAGTTCGTTTTCGAGGCTCGCGTTTTGCAGTTGCAGTTCGCTGCTCGCCTTTCTCAATTCTTCGATTCGTTTCCTGAGTGTTTCGGAATCAAAACGAATCACGTCCGCTCCCTGATCAATGATTTGCTCCAGCCGCTCAATCTCACGTTCGTTCTGCAGCACGGCCTGATCGACGGTATCGGCAATTTCCGTTGTCTTGACTTCGGGCGAGTTGGCCTTGTTGTGGACGAGTTCCAGAGCCAGCAGCATCGTTATCAGAATCATGATTCCGGTAACGGACGTGATGATGTCCTGAAACGCGAACAAAGAAAACGGAGCCGTTCCTGATCCGCGAGATCGCATCCGTATGAGTTCCTGTCTGTTCTGAAGAATCGAGTTGCCGAAAAGGTGTCTGACGTGTGTCCGTCGTCAGAACTCCCGTGACGTGTTCACGACTCACCGTCGTGTAAATTGATGCACATCAACCGGCTGCCCGCCATCGTGTCCGATCCGTCCGCTAAAGTTGCGCGTACGGCCGCCGATGACCACACGCACCTGATATCGAGTAGGATCACGTCCGCCGTGATTCGCATAATGATGGACCTGCACGCGATATTCTCCCTGCGGTGCCTGACCGGTCGGCCAGTAAACATTTTCGACAGGTTTTTGTGAATTGGCTCCTTCGGCGTTCATGTCGACATCGAGTTCGCCACTGCACGCAGATTGTTT
>JBDOMX010000948.1:0-6355 GCA_039831615.1 Planctomycetaceae bacterium | reverse complement strand
GAAAGTGTGCCACATGCGTGCCAACAGCATTGGCGCCAGCCTTCTCGGGCAGTGTTTTTACAGCTGCAAAGGTCACAGGTTCGAGTCCTGTAGGGACCACTGGCTATACATCGCACGGGCTGGAGATTCATTAGTCTCCAGCTTTTTTGTTGGCACGGTCAAAACGTCCTGCGAGTCCTCACTACATGTTGCGGTCACTTTCTGCACACTGGGAGACACACCAGCGCCTGATGCCTGAGCGAAGTGACCTTCCCGCACCTTCAGGTAATGCTTTCGGGCAACCTTCTCGGTGTTGCCGAGCCACTTGCAAACAACGTGCAGAGGGAACTCCTCTTCGAGTTCTGTCTGACGCGAGCTTCGGCAGTTCCTGAAGAAGCTGGGGATCTTGTCGGAGATGCCAGCACGCTTCAGCGTCCGTATCAATTCCGTCCTCAGATTGCTGTCGCCATCGATACCCGGAAAGACCTTTTCCTGCCCTTCAGGGGCCACGTCGTAAGCATCCAGTAGGAATGGCAGCAGCTCCCGAAAAATGGGCGCGATGCGTGACGGCTTGCCCTGTTTCCGCGTTTTTGGAGACAGGATCAGAAATCTGCCTTCGTCCCAGTAGAAGTGGGACCAGCAAAGCCCCGCTATTTCCGATGGGCACCTCAGCCCGCCGTAACGGGCCAGAGCGATAATCAATCGATATTGCGGATTAGCTGCCTTCAGAATTCGCTCAGTCAGCTCCGCAGTGATCTCATAGTCATCCTCATCGCTTATCTGTTCCGGAGCGTACAGCCCGGCAATCGGATTGTCACTCAGCAGCTTATCGGCAACGGCTGCAGCGAATGCCTGCCGCGTCGTCTTGACCATCTTGCTGACGTAATTCGGAGCGAGCGTTCCATTCCCTCTTTTCTTTGGCTGGACCTTCAGCCATCGCAGGAAACGGTCAGCGTCACCTTTCGTAATTGCTTTGGCGTCTGCCTCTTTCGTGAAGAATTCCATAAGCGGTCGCAACTGCTTTCGGTAATCGATCAGAGTTCGCGGAGTGACTGTCAAATCCTTCAGGTATCGCTCGACAAGCCCCCCGATTGTCAGCTTCCCCCGCTCAACCTGAGCCTCAACCAACCCCAGGTCCTCCAGTCGTCGCCGAACCTGTGGCTTCGTTTGAGCGACCCACTTCGCTGTAGCTGGTGGAATTGAATTGCCCCCAGCCGCAGCTGACTCGATATGGCCAATGTGCACTCGATACGACTCTGCCGCCTTCGCTCCAACCGAACCGATGCCGATGGCACGACGCGAACCGTCAGCCATTACAACCTGAATTGCTTTGGACCCCGTTGGCTTTGTTCGAATGCTTGCCATCATTTGCCCTTTCGCTTTTTCTTGACCTGAATTTCATATCCAAGGTGATTCAGCAGCCGTTCTGCCGCTTCGAAGCTGAGGCCAGCTGTCCCCGCCCTAACTTTTCCGAGCTGGCTTTGTCCGATTCCAGTCGCCTTCGAAATGGCATACAGAGATTGCCCGGATGATTCGATCGCTTCACGCACCTGTTCGAGTAACTCAGCCATGGTATCATAATATGATAGTATCGGGTGTGAGGTCAATCGGTCTGAGAAATGTTTTTGTCCCATTCACCGCGCGGAATCATGCTTTTGGATCTGCCGTCCCACTGGCTTCCGTTTCTTCAGGCCACGGAAAAACCTCCGCAGCCCAGTTGAGAATCTCCAGATGCGACCGCAACGCTTCTATTGTCGCGGCTACTTGCGGAGGGTCATTTGTGTCAACTGCAGCCGCAATCCGCTTGTCTATGTCGTCGGAATGTCGCAGGTCCACAGCTGCCCAGGGAGCATACGTGAACAGCCATTTTCCAAAGTCGTCTAACTGCCGTGCGATGTTGTCGCTGTTAGCTGCAGCCTGCTGTTCGGCAACTTCCTTCGCCGCTTCCGGTGCGATGGCCGCGAACGGCAGCAGGCTCACCTGATGCATTCTGATGGCCTCTACAAGTTCAGCTGGACAATCTCCTTCAACGCGAATGCTGTCGACTGAACGGACGAGTCTGAGGCACTTCTCGGAGATCGCGGAAACTACCGTACTCAGATCGATCATTTTGAGATTCTCCCTTTGAAGTTCCCAGTGTTTCTATTTTGGGGATTTGATGTTTTGGGCAGTTGTGTCTGCGAGACAGAGACAGCGAGTGCGATGCGGTGCGAACTACTGCGACAGAATTGAACTCCCCAGAATCAACTCCCCAGAATCAACTCCCCAGAATCAACTCCCCAGAATACAGAGACACATCATCTCATCCTTCGATTGGCATCTCGATCACGAGCTTCGGCGGTGGGAACCACCACCAGATTTTTCCATCAAACTCCGGAAGGTCGTCAACGGGGATTCCGGTTTGTTCACTGATCTGTGCTTCGGTTCCGGCTTTTGGCTTGATGGACGTGATGAAAAGATGCTCCCGTGCCCGTCCCTCAGTCCCTTTAGAGATGTTCTCCAGTTTCAGTCCTTCCTTGATCACTGCCGCCGGAGTCGGCTCAGTGAGATTGTCGCGCAGCCACTTAACGGCCCGCTCGAATTCGTCATTCGGCCTCCCTGGGCCGCAGCCTTCCCCGATGGCGGCATCCCGGACTTCATTGAGCGTCTTGCCGGACGATTCGATCCAATCAATGGCAGGAACCGGAACTTCCCGGCCTTCCATTGGAACCATCACCTCTCTGAATCTGAATCGCCAGCTGAGGTCCTCAGCATCCCGGTTGGCGTTGTTTAGCTTGCCCGGCAGGAACAGCCTCATCCTGTCGTCGTCGGGATCTTCCACGACGTGCCAGATGGCTCTGGCCGTCCGCACGAGCCCGGCACCAAGGATGGCGTTGTCTGCGTTGCCACGTTGAAACCCGCTGCGGGCATGATGCTCAACGCACAGCATTGTGAGATTCAACTCTGCAGCAATTCTGGCCAGTGGCTGAGCCACCTGCTTTTGGTTCGTGTTACTCTTGTGCTCCGTCTGCAGGCTCACACTCTGGAACGTGTCCCAGACGCACAGGCGGTAATCACCCCGGCTCTTGAGCCGCTCGTAAACGTGCGGCAGATGCTCCTTCAGGTCGATAGCAAGCGCATCATCGGGATCGTCGCCGGCTTCACCCAATCCATCGACGATGTCAATGCTGTCCAAGTCAGCTCCGGCTGCCATCAACCGAGGGACGACTGTTGCCGATGCGTCTTCCTCGGCGGAACAGTACAGGACGCGCCCCCGTGGTGGGTACGTCCCGTCTGGCCAGCTGAGACCTGTGGATACACGCGAGGCGCAATCGGCAGCGAGCAGGCTCTTGCCCTTTCCTTCCGGGCCGGCAATGAGGTTCAGTGCTTTCAGTTGCAGATGGAGTTTCCACAGCCAATCAACAGGCTGAGGCTTCACCGTCGATGCTTGCCGCACCAAAAGTATCTTACCCTTTGGCTGTTGTTGAATTGGCACCGTCGTTACTGTCTTCGCACTGGGCTTTGGCAGATGATCCAACTTCAGCTTTGGTGCGTCCTGTTCTTTGCGCCAAATATGATGTGCCGGCTTCAGTGCGAGCTCTGCCGGTTTCGGTGGTTTGCAACGCGCATTCCAGGCAACCACGAGAGGCTCCAGCTCCTCCCAGTCGGCGCGAGGATGCTCAGCCAGCCATTTCCCAACCAGCACCACCAACAATCCGTTGCGAAGTCCTTCGCCTGCTCCGGGGTGAGTCTCAAGAGTATGCCCTTCAGCATCCGCTACGGCTGACAGAGATTGCCCTGCATTTCCGTTGCCGGTTTTCTGCTGTCCAGGTTCCCGCAACAGGTCCAGCAGCTCTGCCGGACACACCGGCAGTTCATCGAACTCGTCAGGCTCGACAATCCACACATAGCTGCCATCTGGTGTTTCCGATGGAGCACCCAGGCAATAGCCTCCGTTGGCTCTGGTATCGATGCTGAGGCCCCGGATGTGAGCCTTCGTGCGGATGTCGACATCGTCGCCTGCCGGATACTTGAACCAGATTTGCTGGCCGCCGGATGTCGTTGAGTAGCGTGGTGCCTGGATGTCCTCCACCGGATATCCGAGAAACGCCTCCAGCTCGGCAAACCCGTTGCCGCCTGTTTTGATGTCGATGTCCAGCACCAGCAGTCCTGTTACTTCACCGGTTACGATTCCGATGTTCGCCGACGGCCACATGCGCCACCATCTTTCGATCTGTTCTTGGTCCGCGTTCGCTCCTTTTGTCCAGCCTGTAACCATCGGTCTCTTCTGGTCATTACAGGGAATGACTCTGAGGCCCTGTGCAGCGTACTGCGTTGCCGCTTGCAGTTTCTTATTCTCACTTGCGCCTGATTTGATATGATCCATCACGCTGACTCCGTTGTGCTGACGAGAAAGCAAGGCCAGCCTGAGCGCTAACTCAGGCTGGCTGCTTCGTTGATAGCTACTGGTGTCGCAGGAACGAGTCGACGTAAGTAGCCCCATTGTCGCTCTCGACGACCACAATCAGACCTCTCACACCGACATACGTCTGGAGATCAATCTCTTCACCAGCCGCAATCTCGCCTCCTTTCAGGGCCTTCACAAACTTGTGTAGCTTCGATTTTGCCGACAGCTTCTGAGAGCACATTGCTGACGGTTCAGCTCCTGCGTGCTCGCCGTCATTGACTTTCCATTTGAGTCGTACTCCAGGGCCGTACTCGTTTTCGAATTCCTCAACTCCAATAAATTCAGCCGAATAGCCGCCGGCTGGGATGCCTTCGCCGACAGTCATTGTAAATTTCATGGTATTTTTCTTTCACTGCAGTTAACGAAATGGCACCGTCGACGTTGACTGTGCCGCAAAAGTGGTTCCTTCAGTTACCGCCCTCAAGTGCAGCAGTTGATTGCTGATCGGCGATGTATCGCTCTAACGCGCGAGGGGCATACCGCACGCAGTTACCGATTCGGACCACGGAAATAGAGCCACGCGGCTGCGTATTCGCCCAGAGGGTTCTTTCTGACAGTGACAGGATTTCAGCCGCCTGCCGCGACTTGAGCAGGAGACGCACCGCAAGTGCACCTTCCATCATTTTTCTCCATTGCAAAGACGTGGACTGATTGAAGCGGCGCAGGCTAGCAACCGTTGTTCTGCGGGAACTCAAACGCAAAAAGCCTCGGGAAGGTTCCCGAGGCTCGAGCCGGCAAATGGCGATAACCTGCAGTGTTTTGCAAGCCAGAGAATTCTTACGTAAATTCTCCGGGAACTCACCGACGGGAATTCCCGGTGCTATTCCTCTGCGTCCAGTTTGTTGGCCAGTATCTGAACTTGCCCCGAGTGGTAGACGTACTGCTGGCGTCGTTTTCCTTCGACAACCTGAGCCTTCACACGCTCAATTCTGACACCGTGGAGGCCCTTTTTCTGCGTTGCTGCCTTCGTCAGTTGATTTGGTCTTATGCCGAACCTTTCCTGGACGAAAGCAGCTGTACACCAATCGTCGTCGTATCTGAACGCCTGCGCGTCGGGGTGGTTCCCAGCCAACACATTTTCAGGGAGGTCAGGATCTGTTGGCGGAATTGATTCTTCAATCTTGGGGGGATCTTCATAAGCTGGGAGAAGCGTTGGCCCGATGGTCAGATCGGAAAACTGTTGCTCGACCTGTCTGGCAGCGCGGATGGATTCGACAGCAGTTTGACTCATCGTGAATTTTCTGCCGAGCTGTCGATCTACCCAATCCGGCGCGTCTGCAGGCAGAACGTAACCGAGGCCGAACGGCAGTGCCTGCTCCGCAGGAAATGGGACAAACTCCGACAGCTCGGGAAAGCTCGCGAGACCGTATCCGCGACAGGTGAGGTAACGATGAAGTGCGGCGCGAATTCGCATCCTGCTTTCAACTATGGCGTCGCGATCATGCGTGCCGCATTCCAGTTGAACAAACTCAAAAAAAAGCTGGTACAATCGGCGGCAGATGCCATCCTCTCTGACATTTCCAAACAGCAGGCTGAAAACCATACCGTGAGTCTGAAAGTCAATTCGCCAGCTCGGGAAAAGCAGCTTCTCGCCGAATTGATGAATGTACGTCTCTGTGTCTTCATGGGTCACTGAGTTCAGTAAGTCCTGCACCTCCTTTCGCAATGTCTCGCAAGGAGTCACCGGTGTTGTCAGGTCGTAAAGTTTGGCCAGTCGATCGTCGAACACCCTGAGTCCGTGCATATTCATTCCTTAACGCTACTCACCAGTGGTACACCTGCGTGGTACAATCAGCTCATGGCTCTTCACAAGTCCCTGCCGGTTCGAATGTTGCCCGAATTGCAGTATAAATCCCAAATTCTGAACGGAGACACCGGTCATGACAATCACTACCGTGGAAGAAGGTGTTCGAGTCTGTTCAGAATGTG
>JBDOMX010001084.1:3982-6357 GCA_039831615.1 Planctomycetaceae bacterium | reverse complement strand
CGGCTCTGTCGGGTCTGTCGGGTCTGTCGGGTCTGTCGGGTCTGTCGGGTCTGTCGGGTCTGAGGGGCCTGAGGGGTCTGAGGGGTCTGTCGATTCCGGCAGTGGCCTGGCATCGGGCACCAGCCTGAGTCCGAAGATGCCCACCGCTTCCGTGTTGACTGCCTGAGAACTCGGACTCGCCAGCAAGTCATTCTGGAGACTCACCATGAACGTGACCGACACATTCAATCCCGCCTGAGCAGCCACACCCGATTCCGGAGCCGCCATCGCTGCCATAGAATACGGCCTGGCGTCCAGCAGAGTCTCGTACCCGGTTTGAGCCAGGTCCAGGCGAACGGGGATATCCAGTGCATACAACGGTTCGGGATTCTGACCAGTTCGCTTGGCAACGGAAATTGCCTCGCTCGTTTCGATGCGAACCAACTCTTCATGCCCGTCGTTGGGGCTTAAGGTGTTGGCCGTTGCCGGCTGAGCCGGGTCCGACACGATCAGTCGCGTGAGCACCGTGGCCTTGGCATCCGCTTCGTCGCCGCCAACAAAACCGATGTCTGCAATCAGTCGCATGTTCTGCTGCAGGTTGACGTCCTGAGCGTCGAAGCGGACGGTCTCAACTTCAGTGCTGTTGCCGGGCCGTATGGCGACGTTCCGAGCCATCTGACCGCCCGCCGACTGCCCGTCACCTTCAAATCTGATTCCGAAATGGGAACTGTGAGGTGAATCAATCGGCCACGCCATGGTACCAGTGGTGGCGGCCGGATCACCAAATGCCGTCCACGGTCCGACGAATTCATCGCCCGTTGCAGGATCGTCAATCATAAATCCGCCAGCCGCATTGAACAGGACCGGTTCGGTCGCGTTTTCCGCGGCTGTCAATGTCAGCACCGGACCAAACACCGCCATGCCGACCAGGTTGCCGTCGCTGTCCATGGCGCGAACCCTGGGCTGCACATGCAGCAGATCCAGCTCCGAGCGATCTCCGAATCTCGACCACAGCACCGACGATTCCGGTTCCAGCACCGTCTGTCGAGCTTCGCCCCGAACGTCTTTTCGATCAATCGCCGCACTGATGAACCACGCGTAGTCGCTTGGCAGAACAGGAAACAATTCGACCTGGAATTTGTCGATCCCGTCGTCGTTCCCGTCCACTTCCCACGCGACCACCGTCGACCGACCATTGACGACCGCGCTCGATGCAGCCTGCAGACGGACGTCTCGGATGACAGGTTCCGAATCGACCGGAAGCGGGACCACCGGAGGTACGTAGGAAACCGGTTGCGCGGGACCTGTCGGGTTCGTGGGCGCCGTCGCGGCGACGGGATCAACCGGAACGTTGCCCTTCGATTTAATCTCGTGGCGATTATGACTTCTGAGATCCAGCAGCGCCTGCAGAATGTCTGACAACAAGTGTTCGATTGGTGCAGAGTTCGCTCCCGGCCCCGGATATACGGCGCCCTGCCACGGTGAAGAAGATGGATCGACGGGCTCGGACACCGGTGGGACGAACGCGGGTAACGGGAGCGGCGTGAGTCCACTAACGGTCATTCCTCCCGACGAAGGAGCGATCGGAGGATCAGGAATGTTGGGCTCGCTCGGAAAGGAAGGATCAATCGGGTTGGCAATCGGCTCAGGGTCGGTCCCTGGGGGATTGTCGGTCTTCGGTTTCGAGTGCGTGAGTCCTGTGTGCCACCGGTAGATTTCGGTCTCTGTCTTCGTGTTGATGACGGGCGTGCCGGCCTCGTCACGATGAGCTGGCGGAATCAACCAGAACTGATTGAGGTTCGTGCGATCCACGGGCTGTTCTTCGCTGTCGTAAATCGGATCATCATCGACCAGGACGACAACTCTCTGCAGATTAGCGCGGTCAGGCGTCTGGTGGAAATCCCGATCTGCGGCCAGCATGCCAATGGCCGGCATCTCTAAGTCCCTCCGAGCGACCGCGTTGATGGGGCGGATGTGAAACTCCTGCAATTCCCCCTCCAGCAGGGAATTCGCCGACGTGGTGATCGGCAGTTCTCGCGCTCCGACCTGCAAGTACAACGGATTCCGCGTGCCCGGCTGATCATCGTCCGACGTACTGATCTTCAGGGTGAAGCTGTCGACAGGCTCCTGCACCACACGACTGGTCTGAAATGACTCCTCAATGAACAGCGGATGCGTTCCGGCCAGCTGCAACGCCGGGTCCGATAGTGCCTCAAGCTGCGTCCTCTGTGTCTGCAGATCTGCTTTTTCACTCTCGTCGGCAAATCCACTGTCAACGTAAGCCTGCAGGTCGGCGATCTCGGCTTCCAGTTCCTGAATCTTCGGCAACAGGTCGTTGAGTTCACGGGTCACCGCCTCCGCTCTGGAGGCCCCTTTGAAATCCAGGTCGCCATGCG
>JBDOMX010001084.1:0-3972 GCA_039831615.1 Planctomycetaceae bacterium | reverse complement strand
CGAGGCGAACAAACTGTCATTGACCTGAATCTCGTAGCCGGCCAGCACCCAGTCTGATTCTCCTCTTGATGCAAAGCCAATCGACGACAAATCCGCGACGGTGAGTCCATCCATCAGCGCCGGGGACGTTTGCAGTTCGTCCAGCCCGTTGTCCGCCGGCTGTGCTTCGAATTCAAACGTGGCGATCCCACCAGGTTTCAGTCGGTGCTCGTTTGCCTTGAGGGAACTTTTCTGTGGATACGCCGCAACTTCCGGTGATCTGTCCGCAGATCCCAGAGGATACAGCCGGAACGGGAAGCCGGTGCCGAGCTGCAGGGTCACAGCTTCCACCAGGGGATCACCGCTGCTGCCGGTCTGCAGCCTGACTCGGATGTTGCGGACGGCATCTTCGGGATTCAGCTCTCCCTGTCGGAAGCCCGCCGGAATTGCCGGGTCCTGCGGAGTTTTCGGGTCCGTGGGACCGCTGCCATCCGACGTTTCCACCGGTGCAACAGCCGAATCGGGCTCTTTGGCCACCTGCTGATCGGCTGCCTCGGGCCACAGCGTGACGGCGACGATCGCTGCCAATGCGACGGTGGAAGCGGCCATCAGGCCCGCGACCAACTTCTTATTGCTTCGAGGAGCTGGGGTGGGGGACTCCACACGAGATTCCGCCGCCCTCGGCTCAGCTGCAGACCGTTTCCGGGAAGATTTCTTCGGGGCAGCTTGTTTCGGGAGTTTTGGTTTGACGGGAGTCTGTTTTGGCGTGGCCTGTTCCGGAGCAGCCGACTGTTCGGCTGCGGTCTCTGCTGGCTGAGCCGCCGTTCCAATTCCGGCTGCCGACTTCGCTTTGTTGAGCCCGGGTTCCGCGAGGTAGGGATCGGCCGGAATCGGCGACTGCAACTGCCTCAACAAAGAATCCGGCTGCTGCTCAACCGCCGCCAGAGTGGCTTCGCACTGCGCACAGGATTCGAGATGCCGGAGCACCTGTTGATCTGCTTTTTTGGTCAGTAGCCCGCGGGAAAAGGCGGCGAGTTGTTTTTTTGACAGACAGGGAGAGTTGGATTCAGTTGCCATAGGGCTCTCAAACAGTGTTTGACCATAGCCTGTGCCCGCAGTTGGTGACTTGAGGACGGACACTCAATGAAACGGACTCAGCGGCAAATCTGTACAGAATCACTGTCAGTTGCCATTTGTGTTCAGGGTCAGAAGGTTTCCAAAGCAGGCTCGCAGTTCGCGCAGCACCATGTTTCGCCGCCGCCGAATTTCGTCCAGCGTGAAGGGCAGTTGGGCAGCGGCCGTGGTTGCCGTTTGACCGCGGTCGAACAGCCGCTCGAAAATCACGTGCGTGTCTGCAGGATGCTTGCGGATGAGAATGTCGGTGGCCGAGCGAGTCAAACGCAGCGCATCATCGGTCACCATCGTCTGAGGCACGTCGTCCGGGTACCGGTCAGGGATTCCCATCGATTGAACGCGAGGATGCTCGGCGGCGTGATAGCGTGCATGTCCCCAGAGGAATCCCAGAAACGTCTGGTCAGGAGTCCCGTTTGTCCGGAAGGAATCGTGAAGCGTCCTGAAGACTCGCTTCAACACCGCTGGAGTATCTTTCTCCGGAACTCCCCATCGACGACACCATCGATACGTGACAGGCAAGCAGACTTACGTCACCACCTGGTCAGCCGGACTCTGGTCTTCACGAATGCGGTCCAGCAGGCACACCGTCTTTGGCATCTCAGACCTTTCATTCTCACTGGAGTTTCGTGTTTGCAACGAGTGCTCTGTCACTGGTCAACATTCGGGTTGTGTGCCACTGGCTTTGCCAGTGTCAGTCCAACCTGTGTTATCACCTGGGCAGCATTGGCGGAGCCAGTGGCACCCGAAGTTTTGGCGTTGACGCACCGCAAGGGCAAACTGACTCAGCTGATACACACAGGGATCCGACGTCTGAACATCGACAGTCGTAACACGCGAGGGCTGGGTCCCCGTCATATTCCTGGAGTCCTCCATTGGCCGCCTCACACCAGCATGGTTGAACGGGCGCTTGCTGTAAACCATCGCGAGCAGGTTTCCTCACGTCACCGCGGAGGACTTGAGGCCGCCCTGCCCGAATTTCTGGCGATAGCAGAGCGCTGGTCATGCCGCAGTCAGGGAGCACCATTTTTGCCCGGGAGCATCGACGCAGAGAAACCACTCGTGGCGATGCGTGTCGGTGCCATACACGAATGGCACTAGTGCCGCGAGTCGTATTTGATGGCCCACCAAGAGTCAATATTGCGTAGATTGCCGTGAATTTGAGCGTCCCAGTCAGCGTGTTTTACAGAATTTGACAGCGACTGAGGAAACCTTCCCCCGAAGAATGCGCGTGATTGACAAGCTCGCGTATCCCAAGGAGGAAGGTGATGTCTGGCAAGGCGGCCAAGATTTTGCTCACGGAAACTCAGCAGGACATTCTGCAGAAGATTACTCGGTCAACAACAAGCGCACAACGTCTCATGCAACGAGCACGGGTGATTCTGCTCGCGTTTGAGGGACGTCGCAACGACGACATCGCGACACTTGTCAAACTCAACCGAAAGCAGGTGGGTTTGTGGCGCAGACGCTGGAAGGAATCGTTTGATGCTCTTGTGTCCATCGAATGTCGTGAAACGGGTGCAGCGCTTCGGCGAGCTGTCGAAGATGTTCTGAACGATGCTCAGCGAAGTGGTACTCACGGAATATTTTCCGCCGAACAAATAACTCAAATCATGGCGATTGCCTGTGAGCCACCCGAACATTCCGCGCGTCCTGTCGATCACTGGACTCACTCCGAACTGGCCGACCAAGCGGCCAAACGAAAAATCGTCTCTTCGATCTCACCCAGACAGGTTGGTCGCTACCTGGCGGCCGCCGAACTTCAGCCGCACCGCAGCAAGTACTGGTTGAACACGACCGAGAAGGATGAGCATGTTTTTCAGACTCAGGTGGAAGTGGTGTGCCAGACGTGGAGGGAGGCTCCGAACCTGTATTTTCAGGCGAATACGCACACTGTGAGTGTCGACGAAATGCCTGGACTGCAGGCTCTGGAACGAATCGCGGAAACGATTCCCATGAAGCCCAATCAACCGAAACGGATCGAATACGAATACCGACGACACGGAACACTGTGTCTGATCGGCAACTGGCATGTCGTCGAAGGCCAGATGATCTCATCAACAATCAAAGCAACACGAACGGAAAGCGACTTTGCCTGGCACATTCACAACACAGTCAGGACGGATGCCGGCTGGGTGTTTGTGCTCGACAATCTGAACGTACATTGCAGTGCGACTCTGGTTGGTTACGTGGCTGACCTTGAAGGAATCGACAAGCGTACCCTGGGCAAGAAGGGGCGCAGCGGAGTGTTGAAGTCGGTCGAGTCTCGGCAGAAGTTTTTATCAGACCGTAGTCATCGAATTCGGTTCGTGTATCTTCCGAAGCACACGTCTTGGCTCAACCAGATCGAAATCGTGTTTGGCATCGTCAGTCGCCGCGTAATGCGTCGCGGCAACTTCAAGTCGTTGGAGAATCTGAAAGAACGGCTGATCGATTTCATCAACTATTTCAACAGAACATTCGCGAAACCATTCCAGTGGAACTATACCGGGCGACCAGTTCGTTCTGACACCATCAGACGACCTTCCACATGGAAGGAAAACTGGAGAACGTCTCGGCAATGCAGGCGGACTTCGGCTTTGGTGACCTAACAACTAAGACCTGCGGCACTAGCTTAAGGCCGGCTGGACGAAATCAGCCTGCCAGCACGAGCCGTCACCCCTAGCCATATTCAGTTCGTGACGATTAGGTAACCAACTGCACAGGATAGGAAAGCCCTCGGTTCCGACCGCTGGCTGTGGGGCCGATGAAAATGCTTAAGCTAGTGCGTCGTCAAAGCTTAATCTTTGTGTTGTGTGCCACTGGCTTTGCCAGTGTACGTCCAAAGGGTGTTGGCACCTGGGAAGCACTGGCAGAGCCAGT
>JBDOMX010000156.1:0-6357 GCA_039831615.1 Planctomycetaceae bacterium | reverse complement strand
ACAAAGACGAAAAAACAAAATCTCGCATCAAGGCGGGCAAAGTGTTGCTGTCAATCAAGACGAAGGAATACGCTGAGGAAACAGACTTTGATCCGGACTCACTCCGAAAATATCAGTCCAGCGTCAATTCACTGAAAGACGGCGTACAGTCGGCCATTGAGAACGAAGAAATCCCACTTCCCTACGTGGATGGCATCAAGAAATACTTCAGCAAAATCGAAGACATCGACCCTGCGCTCCGGAAGAACTGACGACCGGTCACCTGCTCGTGCCTGAAACACAACTCAGTGAAGAAACAAAAACTCACTGGTATTGAACAGCACCCGACAGACCTGTGACAGGCCATGAGTGTTGGCGAGATGCGCCATGTGCTGCCGTTCGTCATGCGACGGCAGACGCGACAGCGCCAACAGGAAGCTGTGATTGATTTGAGCGGCTGCGTCCGGACCTGCAGCGTCCCGCACGCGTTCTGCGAAGAACTTCGCCTGACGATTAACGAAGGGACTGTTGAGGAGACTCAGCGACTGCAGCGGTGTGATGGAGCGGGTGCGTTGAGGTGTCATTTGCCCGGCGTCCGGACAATCAAAGGCGCCAAAGATGTCGACGGCCTGCATGCGGATCTTGTGAGCGTAAATCATGCGCCGCCAGCCGGTCTCATCGAACGTTTCCCTGGGGACGTAGTCCACCAGCCCGCCTCGCTGCTTAAACAAATCGAAACCCGGCCCGCCCGCTTCAGGATTCAGCTTGCCGCTGACACTTAACACCATGTCTCGTATCGCCTCCGCCTCCAGTCGCCGGGGCGGGAATCTCCAAAGTAAACGCGAGCCGGCATCAACCTGCTCAGCGTCGAACTGTGGACGACTGGATTGCTGGTAAGTTTGCGACGTCACGATCTGCCTGTGCAGGCGCTTGAGCGACCAGCCGTGTTCCACAAAGTCCGACGCCAGCCAGTCCAGAAGTTCGGGGTGAGTCGGCTGCGATCCCATTCTGCCAAAGTCGGAAGGAGAATCGACCAGTCCCGTTCCAAAATGATGTTGCCAGATGCGATTGACAATCACGCGTGCCGTGAGTGGGTGATCAGCACGCGTGACGTGTTCTGCGAGCGCCAGTCGGCGATCGGATTCAGGAATCTTTGTCAGACTGGTTGGAATTCCCTGAGCGACCGTCGCTCGATCGCGCGCACGTTCAACTCGTCCGGTCAACGACGAGCCTGCATTCCGCTTCGACGAATGCGAATCAGCGTATCTGAAGTGTTGCGGTCCGGAGGTTGCACTGTTGCCGGCACCGGATGATCGCAAAACCTGGTGCAGGACAGCCGGGACGGCCGGATCGACAATGCCGACACGCTGCATGGGATCGCCTCGCCGCAGCAGCCATGTGTCATCGGGCTGATCGACGAAACTGGCCGCGTACACCTGTGGCCCGGCCGACAGCCTGTCCAGTTTCCGCTGTGTGTCGCGAACGGCGGCGGTTGCTGCCATGACCCGGTCGATCGCATCGGAGTCCAGTCCGGTCAACCGCACCGACGCTGGGTCCCGCACATCATCGTTCCGAGGCAGGCGGCTCCGTGAATCAGCAATCGTCACCCATTCGTCTGAATTTGATGGAAGCACGTCGATGTCGTAGTCGGCCGGAACACTTTCGCCGCGATGCCATGTCACACTTCCAATGCGGACCGCCCGTGGAAAATCGACCTGAATCCACGCCGGCCCCTGCGACGCCGATGTCCACGGAAACGCCTGCCGTTGATCCACGGAACCGTCCACAAGGTTTTCAAAATGACGGGATTGATTGGCAAGTGCAAAACTGGACGCCGACGGAATGCTGCCCAGACTGGCCAGCGCGACGTTGGTTTGCGGGTGAGACTGGTCTCCCGCAGACCAGACTTCAAATTCATACAATGATGCGGGTCTGCCATTTCCCGTGGCATGGAGGCGCACGCGGACAGCCCGTGCTGCGACGGTCTGAAATGTTTCTGTCTGGATATCGTTGATCGGTGGCCGTAACTGATGACTGACCCGGAGCGCCGCCAGTTCCGTTGTGAACGTCGACAGCTGTTGCTTCACTTCCGGAATCTCAGCCGTCCATTGGTCATTCAGTGGTCCTCTCCACCGCCGTTCTCCGTATTTCATGCCTGCGAACACAGCCTGCATGGCGTAGTAGTCTCGCTGAGTCAGTGGATCAAATTTGTGGCTGTGGCAGCGAGCGCAGTCCAGTGTCAACGCGAAGATACTTTGACTGACTGTGCGAATGACTTCGTCCAGTTCGTCCTGTCGAGCCTGTCTCATGGATTCTTCATCGCGACCGATTTGACCGGAGAGATTGGCCGGCCCGGCTACCAAAAATCCCAGAGCAGCATCCACGCCGACGGTATCGCCTGCAATCTGTTCAAACAGGAATTCGTTGTACGGTTTGTCATCGTTCAACGCTGCAATGACCCAGTCGCGATAGGGCCATGCCGTGGAGCGTTGAAGATTTGTTTCAAACCCCACGGTTTCTGCCCAGCGGATCACATCCAGCCAGTGCTGAGCCCACCGTTCTCCATAGCGAGGAGATTTTAACAGCCCGTCAACCTGGTGGGCATATGCCTCAACGCCGTCGCCTTCAGAGTCGACGAAGGCTGCAACAACGTCTGGCGAAGGCGGCAGTCCGGTGAGATCGAGTGTGACTCGGCGCATCAAGGTCCGACGGTCGGTGGCAGCTGAGGATGCCAGGCCGGCTTCGGTGAGCCTGCGGCGTATGAAGGCATCGATGGGATTTGCCGAGGATTCAGTGGGGACAGATTCAGGAACGGCAGGCTTCCGCACGGGTTGGAATGACCAATGCTCCTGATCGGGAGCCTGTCCATCGTCGGGCTGCCCGGAAAACTCCGCTCCTTCACTGATCCACTGTTGCAGGATCCTGATTTGAGTGGTCGACAGAAGATCCCCATCTGGTGGCATCGTCAGGTCCGGATCATCGCCTCTCACCAACTCCAGCAGAAAGCTCTTCGCTGGCTCCCCTGGCACGATGGCTGCGCGTCCGTGATCACCACCCTGCAATAAGTTGTCACGATCGTCAACGCGCAACCCGGATTCTCGCAGGTCCCTGCCATGACACTCACTGCAATGCTCTGCCAGAATGGGCTGAACGTCGCGGAGGAAGTTCACACGATCGGCCACGGCGCTACTACCAGCCAATGCCAACCCACAGATGAAAATTCGGAACATTGTTGCCTGGACACTCATTCACAATTCTCCACGGGACACGAATCCTGCCATCAGCCGGACATTGAATTCCCAACCTCCATGCTCGTTTACTTCTCACTCACGACGACTGGCGGCCGGTGACGTTCAATCTGCCCTTTGAAATCACCCAGGCTTTGCCAGAGCAGGGGAGCGTTCAGGTCCACTTCGGCGATGGCGATTGTGCCGAATTCCTGAGCGTGAGCAATCGGGATCCCACTGTGATCATAGACGGCGGAGATCATCCAGTCCGACGACTTGTCAGTATAAGTGCTGCTGATGACGTACACATGATTTTCGCAGGCTCGAGCCTGGGCCAGCAGCGGGTTGCAGCCCCAGACGGGCCAGGCGATGACTTCAGCCCCGTTGTTGCTCAGTTGCCTGGCGACCTCGGGAAAAAATCCGTCGTAGCAAATCATCATCCCGACCCTGCCAAAGGACGTTTCAAAGACGGGATACTCGCTGCCCGCCATGATTCCGGCTTCGATCTCCCCGCGTGGTAACGTGACCTTACGATATTTGCCGATCAGCCGTCCGTCCGGGCCCAGCAGAATCGCAGTATTATAGATCAGATGCTCATCACGTTCAGTAATCCCTGCGACGATGTGCACGGCATGTGTTTTCGCCAGGCGACCAAAATACTCCGTGGATGGACCGGGGATGGCTTCGGCAACATCACTGAATCCGAACTCGGTGCCGAAGTACGTCAGCGATTCCGGCAACACGATGAGATCCACATCCTGTGCGCCGGCTTCTGCAACAAACGGAGCAAACTGTTCGCGTTTCTCCTGCGGTGTCGTCCCGGCGTGCGGCTGGTAATGCACGGTTGCGAGGCGCACCGTGCGCCTCGCCAGCGCCGCCACTGGTTCCAGCTGCACGTCGGCCCATTCGATGGTTGAATGCGGAGGCCCCCAGCGAAAATGCAATTCCACCAGCACCTGTGCGGCATCTGACGGGGCCTGCCAGGTCGCTGATACTTCTGCCCAGTCGCCTTTGGTCACTCCGTCCGGCGGAAACTCCGGTTCCGCGCGAGGCCGTTTGCCGGGACGGTACGACGCAAACGACGGCTTGTCGTGAAGAACAGAACCTCCGACCGCAGTTTGCCACGAGAGGCGGGCGACTCCGGCCCGACGAACAAGATCAACGTTCTCCGTTCGTCGCATCGCGGAAAAGCGATAGTACTGACCACCTTCAACAGCGAATACTCGATTCCATGATCCAGCCAGACCTGAACGGTCGTCTGACGACATCACGAACGCGCCATTCCGGTGGGGGCCGCCGACGGGATTCCATGTGGCTTGTGGCTTGATTTCATCACGTGCCGAGACGAATTCCCATCCGACTGGAAGCGTTTGATTGAATCCAAAGCAGGGGCTCGCCCAAAGCAGACTCAGCAGCGGCAGGTATCTCATGAGACTGTCCTGTTTGACTTCGATCTGGAATCGCCGCTGTTCCGGTCCCTTGCGGGTGTGTTCCAGGCAGCCTGAACAATGGCAGAATACCCCGTTCGGTCACGCGGATCATCAGCGTCCTCCGTAAATCTTCCGTTCAGCTTCGGTTTACGTCTGAATTTGCTGCCCATGAACTCATAAGTCGCAATCGACGACCGTCGCCTTTGTTCCGATCCGAACCGGCAGCGGACTTCCTGCTTCACGATTCCCTTGACGTCATGCACAATGACAGGAAGGAGTGTGCGTGTGAGCAGGGCTTCATTTCCATCTGCATTCAGCGCTGGCGAACACGGATACCTCTGCATCGCCGCCTGATTGACCAACCCGGAACGTCCACAATATGACTCAACCGAACGTCGTATCGCGACAAGCATGGCTTGAGGCTCGCACAGAGCTGTTGGTGAAAGAAAAAGAATTCTCTCGGCAGCGCGAGGACATGACAGCGTTGCGCCAAAAGTTGCCGTGGTACCGGGTTGACAAGGAATACCAGTTCGACGGACCACATGGGAAACGTTCACTGCACGATCTCTTCGGCGCACAGAGTCAGCTCCTGGTCTATCACTTCATGTTCGGTCCGGACTGGTCGGCAGGTTGCCCCATTTGTTCGATGATCGCTGATCACTACGATCCACTGGTCACACATCTCAAAGCGCGTGATGTGTCTTTGGTCACCGTGTCGCGCGCACCCATTGAAAGTCTGACGGCGTATCAACAGCGAATGGGCTGGAACTTCGAATGGGCATCGTCACTCCACACTGACTTCAATCAGGACTTTCGTGTTTCGTTCACTCAACAGGAAAAAGACGAAGGCACAATGGATTACAACTACGGTCTGGGAAGTTTTCCGTCGCTGGAATGTCCGGGCATCAGCAGTTTCATCCGCAACGATGAGGGCGACGTGTTTCACACCTATTCCGCCTATGCACGTGGTCTGGAAAATCTGCTGGGGATTTACAGCTTTCTGGACATCGTTCCCAAAGGTCGTGACGAAGCTGAACTGCCATTCAGCATGGCGTGGGTGCGTCGTCATGACAGCTACGACGACAACTCACACCCTGACGCGCTGGTTGAACTGGGGAACCAGTCACAGAGTGCCCGCCCTGGTTCATAGCACTTTCAAACCCGGGCAATTGCGGTGCAGATGATTGATTTAACGGCCCGGCAGTTGAGGTTGTAGAGCGAAATGGAGACATACCGCCGTCGAATCATCGGAGAACTTACAGCAATGCCTCAATCGGCGTGCCGGAATCGGTCGCTGAAGCTGGACTTCCAAATGCAGTCTTGAATTCTCCGGCAGGATCGTCGCGAACAGATCTGGAGACGTGATCGAATCGGCTTCGGCTTCAAGCTCCGAGGCAATCCAATGCATGGCTGGCGAGTTTTGATTCTCCCGTTGAGGCGTCCTGACAGCCGTGACTTCGGGAGTCCTAATTACCCCTGGCACCTCCTGACACATTCCGAATCGCCATCGAAGCGGTATGATGCATCCAAACTTGGCAACCTGAATTCAACGAACCGCCAGTGCGTCCCTGTGGCGCGAAGGACCGACCCATGCACGATGCACTCAACAGCAACCTTTTCCTCGTCAAAGAACACGTCGGAATGTTCAAGGCGGCCAACAACTTCGACATCCATAACCCCGAAACCGGGAAAGTCGTAATGGAGTGCCGGGAGGAACGCCT
>JBDOMX010000731.1:0-1562 GCA_039831615.1 Planctomycetaceae bacterium | reverse complement strand
TGCTGCGGATTCTGGACGGTGAACTGCGGCTGATCACACCGACCGATCCGGAAGGTGTACAGACCGAATCCGGCAGTGATCCCGGATCAAAGTTCTATCAACTGACCCACGACTATCTGGTGCCCTCGTTACAGACCTGGCTGACTCGCAAACAGCAGGAAACTCGCAAAGGTCGAGCGGAACTGAAACTGGCCGAACGCACGGCTTTGTGGACCGCCAAGCCGGAAAATCGACACCTGCCATCTTTGATGGAATGGGGCAGCATTCGAACTTTGACAGAAAAGAAGCACTGGACTGAGCTGCAGCAGAAGCTGATGAAACGGGCCGGTCGATTCCACGGTTTGCGCAATACGTTGTTGCTTGTGCTGTTAACCGGCGTGACCATGACGGGCTTGAAGATCAACGATCGGGTGGTCGATGCGAACAACGATGAACGGGCGGCGGGTTTCGTTACGGCGTTGGTCAATGCGGACATCGGTCAGGTTCCGAATATCATCAATGCTCTAACTGATTATCGACAGTGGGCTGATCCTAAGCTGATTCACGAGCTTGAGCAGCACGGATCAGATTCCAGTGAGCACCTCAAAGTCAGCCTCGCCCTGCTTCCGTCTGATCCTGGGCAGCTGTCGTATCTGACAGATCGGCTGCTGAACGCCGAACCGGAACACGTCGAAACAATCCGTTCACTGCTTCAGAAACATCAGGATCAGATCGTGGCTGACCTGTGGCGTGCCGCAGCGGAACCGGACAACGTAGAAGAAACACAACTTCTGCAGGCGGCGAGCGCCCTGGCAGTCTACGACGCAGACAACGACGAAATGTGGAGCAACATAGCGGATCGAGTGGTCGATGTTCTGGTCCAGGAAAACTCATTGCGGGTCGCTGTCTGGCTCAAGACGCTGCGGCCTGCTCGCCACCACCTGGTCAAACCGCTGAGCGTTGTCTATCGCAGCACGGCGGAGGAACGCTCTCAGACACAAATTGATCTGGCAACGGAATTATTAGAGCAATACGCCGCTGATGATCTCCAGACGCTGGCCGAGTTGTTGCTGGACGCCGAGCCAAAGCAGTTCGTAGCGTTGTTCGATGAATTTGCAGCACATGGCGACGATGCACTGTCCAGACTGAATACAGAAGTCGACCGCAAGCTGACATTTGATTGGAACGACCCGCCGCTGGATTCAGCGTGGAGCGATCCGACTGCCGAGGTTGCAAAAAAGATCGCGGAAGCCCACGGCATGCTGGCCGAGCGATTCGCGTTCTGCCAGACGATGCCGCTGGAAGAATTCAAGAAAATCGCCGAGGCACTTCGTCCGTCTGGTTATCGCCCCATTCGACTTCGTCCATATGCGCACGACGGATCTACCCACGTTTCGGCTGCCTGGACCAGAGATGACCGAGATTGGCGAATGGCGACCGGGCTGTTATCTGCGGATGCTGTTCAGCAAAAGGATGACGAACAACGAGCGGAAGGTTTCGTCGCTGTCGATATCGCTGGCTACATTGGAGGGTCCAACGGAACGCCCGCCGAACTCTACTCTGCGCTATGGATGACAAAGCGA
>JBDOMX010000951.1:0-1565 GCA_039831615.1 Planctomycetaceae bacterium | reverse complement strand
CCCGCATTATTGTTTCGAGCAAACGCTGTGAACGTGCCAGACTATCCGCCGCCTCGTCCTGCAGCGACGTGACCTCGCGATCACGAAGACTCGGATCCAGCGTCTCCAGGTGAGAACAGCACTCCCCGTACTTCTGAGCATCGAACAACGCCTGAGCCTGCTGCAACGCTGCACGTCGCGTGGTCTCCTGCTTCTGCTCACGCTCCGCAAGTGTCGTGCGAAGTTTCTTGTACCGACTGGAATCGGGTTGTAACTCCAGGTAGCGATCGACTAGAGATGTCAGCCCATCCAGTTCGCGATTTTCCACTCGCTGCCGGATTTGCTTCTTTAGTTGCTGAACCTCCTGATTGCGATCGACAACATCCTGAAATGCAAAGTCGATTTCTGCGGTCCGTAGCGGTTCCGGAATCTTCTGCAGTGTGTGATAGGCCGCCGAATAATCAAACGCACGGAGATGGGCCTGCGCCTCCTGAAACAACGATTCCACGCGTTCAGATTGCTGTCGCCTCTGGTCTTCGATTTCTGTGATAAACGATTGGGACCATTGTTGAAGATGCTGAAGTCTCAAGTCGGACTCATCCCGTAAATCCGTCGCAGTCGCCAACGCTTTGTCAAAGAGTCCGTCCTTCAAAGCGGCCTCCGCGGCCCGCTGTCGTTCGTCCATCTCAGAACGACGCTGTTCAACCAATTCACTTTGTTGGCACCCACAACTGCCACAAAACTCTTCCCACATGGGGATCTCTGTGCCACACGACATACAGGGAACAGCCAGAGAACCACCGCAACCACGGCAGAACTTGCGGTCAGATTCATTCTTCGTGCCGCAGGTCGGACACTGCCCTTCTCCCAGGGCGACAAGACCTTCCTGACTTTTCAGCAAACAAATCTTCAGGGCCTCGTGAAATTCGGCGGCTGTCTGGTACCTGTCGTCTTTGACATCCTCCAGAGCCTTGCCCATGACCTCCTGTAGGCCCAGCGGTACATCACTCAACTTAATGACCTTTGGGCTTTTCCCGGTCACTATCTGGTACAGCGTTGCGGCAAGGCTCCACAAGTCACTTCGTGCGTCCGTGAGTGCGGCGTCCTGCCGCTGTTCGGGGGCCATGAAGTCCAGCGTACCGAGCACCGCACCGGTGACCGACACCCCAGAGTCTGCAGACTCATCCTTGGCGAGACCGAAGTCCGTCAGCTTCGGAACACCGTCTTCCGTCATCAGCACATTCGCTGGCTTAATATCTCTGTGAATGATCCCCGCACCATGAGCCTTGCCCAACCCGTCGCATATCTGACAAGTCAGGCCGACGGCTTCGTCCAGCGACAGCGCTCCTTCGCGACAGCGATCGAGCAAATTGTTGCCCTTCACGTACTCCAGGATCAGGAATGGACCACTCTCGTCCCGACCGTAGTCGTAGATCTGCACGATATTCGGGTGGTTCAGCGCGGCGATTGACTGAGCTTCTGTCAGGAACCGACGCACAGCGGTCCTGCTGCGAGCCATTTCACCCAGCACGCGTTTAATCGCAACCTTACGTTTCAGGCGGGTGTCGGTCGCCAGCAACACTTCA
>JBDOMX010000574.1:0-1566 GCA_039831615.1 Planctomycetaceae bacterium | reverse complement strand
AGCAGCGCGGCATGGGGCGACATCACCGGGGACGGCGTGCTTGATCTGTACGTCGCTCATTACGTGAACTGGAGTCCGGAGAACCATCCGTTTTGTCCAGGCCCGAAAGAATCGTCACGGGAGGTGTGCCCTCCACGTGAATTCGAAGGGCTGCCGGATACACTCTACATGGGTTCAAACTCGGGCGTATTTGAGGACGTGTCCGCCCCATTCGGACTAAAGAATGATGGAAAGGGGTTGGGCATTCTGATTGCGGACCTCAATCAGGACCAGAAGCCTGACATCTACGTCACAAACGACACCGTGTCGAATACTCTCTATCAGAATGACCGAGGGACGTCGTTTTCAGACGTGTCTCTCGCAAGTGGCGCCAGCCTCAGCGGGCGCGGTGTTCCAGACGGCAGCATGGGCGTGCAACTGCTCGATTTTGATAACGACGGGAGCTTTGACATCTGGGTGACCAACTATGAGCGGGAATCCAGTGCCCTGTACCAGGGCCAGGCCGACATGCTTTTCCGTCACGTCAGCCACCGGACCGGCGTAACCGCCGTCGGATCTATGTTTGTAGGTTGGGGCACACTGTGTTTTGATGCTGACCATGACGGAGACGAAGACGTTTTTGTCTCGAACGGTCACGTGATCCGATATCCGCGTGCCTCCCCTCTGCGACAGACGCCGTTGTTCTTCGAGAACCTGGCAGGGGAACGGTTTCGCAATGTTGCGGATCACGCGGGCGAATACATGAGCCAGCCGCATATGGCGAGAGGCTCGGCAACCGCTGATCTGGACAACGACGGAGATACGGATATCGTTGTCATGCATACCGGTGAACGGAGCTCCCTGCTGCAGAACACCTGCCGATCCGGTTGCTATTTGACGATCGAACTCATTGGTCACAGTATGTCGCGTGACGCAGTTGGCGCTGTGGTGCAATTGACCGCCGGTGGTAAGAAAACAGTTCGGCAGTGGGTCGGCGGGGGAAGTTACGCATCGACCAGCACACGTCGCCTGCACTTTGGTTTCGACAGCTCTGATGCCATTGAGCAAGTCGAGATTCGGTGGCCATCAGGAGTCGTTCAGATACTTTCAGGTGTCACAGCGAATACCTGCATTGCTGTGATTGAATCCCGAGACCCAATTATTCTGTGGGGAGAAGATTAGATGAATCGCCTTTCGATCGTATTGCTTCTTGTCCCGGTCGCCGTATTGGGCTGCACCAGTGAATCTGTGGATAATAGTCGTAACGCGGCAGATGACCTTATGCTGAATGCTGCGATGCAGGACACGCCGCATATCAGCGAGGGAATTCAACGCCCGGAATTCGTGAGTGCCGGATCGGCTGAATTGTCGGAGGATGAACGCGTTATTGGTGTCGTGGCGGGCGACGAAGCGCGTGCATACAGCATCAAGGCGATGTCCGGAATGTCTTCACATGTTGTCAATGACGTCATTGGCACAACAGCCGTATCAATAACCTACTGTGACCGAACGGACTGTGTTCGAGTCTTTACAGGCGGTACCCCAGGACAGCCAATTTCTCTGTCAGTGGGCGGTTTTTCTGACGGG
>JBDOMX010000502.1:1283-1568 GCA_039831615.1 Planctomycetaceae bacterium | reverse complement strand
GCACCGCGTCACGGCCTCGTAACGCTCCCATTTGTAGGCGATCAGCCAGCGCGGGCTCTTGCTGGTTCGCCCCAATGATTCGCGATCCTCCAGCCGATTGGCTTTGAGGACAATGCCGTCGACCTCGAAATCGAGAGCGTGCATGTCTTCCACGAGTTGATCGGCGTAGCCGATCGCGGCCGAGATATCTGGGACTGATCGCGTGCCGGGTGTGATGGGTAGTCCCATCCGCCGGATCGCATCCAGAAACGTCATGTAGTCCGGGAACTGCAAGCCTTGCAAGTC
>JBDOMX010000502.1:0-1273 GCA_039831615.1 Planctomycetaceae bacterium | reverse complement strand
GGGATCGAGCAGTTTGAGGGCTCCGGCGGTTGTGGTTCGCGGATTCGAAAACGGTTCGACCCCCGACTGTTGCTGTTCGGCGCGGAGTCTGGCGAAGTCCGTGTTGGCAATAAACGCTTCGCCTCGCACTTCAAGGATGTCCGGCAAATCGTCACCATGCAGCCGCAGCGGAACTCCACGCAGGGTCCGCGCGTTGTGGGTGATATCATCGCCTTGCCGGCCGTCTCCACGCGTCAATGCTTGCACCAACTGGCCATGCTTGTAGACCAAGGCCACGGCCACTCCGTCAATCTTATATTCGACCGTGTATTCCAGTTGAGCAACATCCAACGTCTTGCACAGTCGCGTGTCGAACTCCCGCAGGGCGGGTTGGTTGTACACATTGTCAATCGATAGCATGGGGACGCGATGTTGTACGGTCGTAAAGCCGGAAATCGGTTCTCCGCCGACCTTGCGCGTGGGGCTGTTGGCCGATGCGAATTCCGGGTGTTCCGCCTCGAGTTTTTCGAGTCGTTTGAGCAGGCGATCGAAGGCGATGTCGCTGATTTCAGGCGCGGCCTGGACGTAATACAGTCGATTGTGGCGTTCGATTTCAACGCGCAGTTCCTCGATCTGTTGTTCAGGCGTTGGGGGCATCGTCGGACGCTCTTGCAAGGGATGACTGGCGAGTCAGACGGGACCGATCCTCAATGGGACGCGACTCACTCCCGGCTGGAAATTGGAGTTGTCGCAGCTGTTGCTGCAGTTGTCGTGGCGCTCGACCCCGGAGGGGCTGTGGTCGTTTCTTGTCCGAGTGTCTGGCGGCGATCAACGATCAGAGCCAGAAGTGCCAACAGCAGAATCAGGACGACTTCTGCGATGAGCAGGCTGTTGGCTCGTTGTTCGAGAAACTGGTTGACGGGGGAGAGTGGGTCGCCGAAGAGTGTTGAGAGACTTGCCAGAATGGTCACCACGAACACGCTGGCGACCGCCACCGTGAGGCGAAAGAACACATTGAGCTCTCGGCCTCTTTCCGGTTCCACCGTCTTGCCTGCTGGCTCCGGCGGGCTGGTTTCAGCCATGCTCGTCTCAGTTTGTTGTGCGTTGGGATTCACGCATGCTGGAATGGAAGTGTGTGTGAGAAACGCGTACCAGGGACACGGTCCGGTAACTGATCTTGCATAGCTGTCGCGGCTGGGGAAAGCAAGCGCAAGTTGGGTTGCCAGCGTGGCAGTCTTTTCGCAATGCGGACGACTTGCTAGACTCGCACATCGCGTCGGTTCCCCACTTGCCC
>JBDOMX010000765.1:0-1570 GCA_039831615.1 Planctomycetaceae bacterium | reverse complement strand
GGCTGGTGGTAAATTCCTGGCCAGCCTGGCCGAGCAGATTGGTGCGGCGAATCGTACCAACGAAGTGGCCGGGGTGCTGAAGGCGTTGGAACGGCTTCCCGTTGCCGAACGATCGCTGTCAGAGGCCTGGGTTCAGGCGCTGGCCCGCAAACAGAAAGGGGATGATCGCAAGTTGTTGCTGGCCGCGTCGGGGGGGCGCGCGGCGAAGATCCTGACCCGATTGCTGGGCGAAGCACAACGGACGGCGGGCGACACCAATCGTTCGCTTGATGACCGCGCGGAAGCCATTCGCAGTCTGGCGCTTGCTGAATTTGACACGAATCGAAGACTGCTCGCGGAACTCTTGTCGCTAAAACAACCGCCGCGGGTACAACAGGCTGCCCTGGATGCTCTGGCCGATTTCGAGGATGATCGGGTGGCTGAGATTATTTTGAAGGCTTGGTCGGGGATGAGTCCTGGTTTGCAGATGCGGGCCACCGAAGCCCTGCTCTCCCGCTTCAACTGGATCACTCTGTTTCTGGACGCATTGGAAAATGGTCGTGTGAGGCGTGGTGAAGTGGATGCGTCGCGACTCGATTTGCTCAAGCAGTCCCCTGACCCAAAAATTGCTGCCCGCGTGTCCCGGCTCACTCGGGACGGCAGTTTGCCTGAACGGCAACATGTGATCCAGCGTTACCAAGCGGCACTCAAGCTCGAAGGAGACCCGCTGCGGGGCAAGCAACTGTTCAAAAAATCCTGCTCCAGTTGCCACCGCTTGGACGGTGTCGGTACCGCTGTTGGCGCCAATTTGTTGGGGATTGGAAATCGGGGGGCAGCCACAATCATGCTCAACATCCTCGATCCGAATCGAGAAGTGAAAACAAAATTCCTGAACTACGTGGTGCAAACCGCAGACGGCCGCGTGCTGACCGGTATGATCTCCGCTGAATCCGCCAACAACCTCACCCTGCGGCAAGCCGACGGAAAACAGGTCACGGTGCCCCGCATTGAAATCGAAGCCCTGCGCAATACCGGCATCTCGTTCATGCCCACGGGTTTAGAGAAGCAGGTGGACCTGTCGGGGATGGCCGACCTGCTGTCCTATCTGGATGCGCTCCGCGAGCGGTGACGCATGCGCCCCATGTTCGATTCCGCCAAGTGTCTTCTGGCGGCAGTTTGTCGAACGCCAGCCACAGAAAACGGGGACTTACGTCTGAGTATGAGCGTGCATCCAGTCGACGTAGGCGCGGGCATAGGCGTCGAGATTCTCGATGTCGCCACCGCCGCGAACGGGGGAACACATTTCATAATTGGCGATACCGTCGAATCCACCATCTTGCAGACCGCGAAAAAAACTGGAATAGTCGATAAAGCCCTCGCCGAATTTGACGGCGCGGACCATGTCCGGTTCAACACGCTGGTAGTTAATCAACTCCGGTTGATAGTGGTAACGAGGCAGACGGACGTAATCGGCGTTGGTCGTGATGGCGGCATGCGGGGCGAGTTTTTTTGCCATCTCGTAGAGGTCTTCGCCGCGCAACGCGGGCGACCAGGCATCGCAGCCCAGTTTGCAGTTCGGCCGATCGATGTC
>JBDOMX010000313.1:0-6421 GCA_039831615.1 Planctomycetaceae bacterium | reverse complement strand
CCGATGATCAGACCAGTACAAACTCGCTCTCATTTCGACACTGGCGGTGGTTTGGCGGCGACCATACCGTCGAGACACCTCTATCGAAGCAGGATGCCTATCCGGACTGGACAGACTTTCTGCAGCGTTTCGACAACATCCCGGTGTCGTGGGCACGACGCCTCGATTTTGACGAAGACACTCAGGTTCTGCGTTGTCAGGGCGTGATGCCGGTAGAAATGCAACGCGACCTGATGAGCAGCGCCACCAACGAGGTCTTCCGTCGAGCCATCTACCGGTTGGCCGCGCTGTCCCATCTGAGCCCGGTCACCGACCACTACGGATACAATTCGGCCGTGGCGTCTGCGGAAAATGGTGTCGCCGACCTGATGTTGCAGACCACCATCTCGATTGACGAGCGCCCGGCCTGGATGACGGTCTCAATTCCGGTGGATTCGGATGTTTACCACATTCGTCTGGACATGAATTCAGGGGATGTTTCGCTATTTGCCGAAGGGACACAGGATCCGCTTCGACACGGGACGGCGGATCTCAAGGGCAGCCAACTGGAGATTGAAGCATCCAATTTTGATCGCCGACTGCTGTTTGCCATCAATGGAAGCGCCGCATTCGCCCCGCTGGACCTGCCGGGGCCCCAGGCAGTTCTTCCGTCAGAGTCCTCAGGGGAGGCTGCTGTTCCGCTGGGAGCGGCTGCAGCTGAAAGTACGGCCGAGCACGTGCGGCGACAACAGCGGTTTCGGCTCAGAATCACCGGTGGACGGGCTCGCGTGGGCGACCTGCGCATGTATCGGGACGTCTATTACACGCCCGGCCGCCACAAGCATGCCGTCGAATCGACTTGTGAAATTGCCGCGGATTCGTACTTCGTGCAGGGCGACAACAGCCCGGTTTCCTATGACAGTCGCTCGTGGGAAAACCCGTTTGTGCCCCATCATTTGCTGGTTGGCAAGCCCTTCGTCGTGCACCTGCCATCACGTCCAGGAAGACTGCGACTCGGAAGTCGGGAGATTTCGATCCGGATACCGGATTTTACCCGAATCCGTTACATTCAATAATGGACTGATTCCGTCGAATACTCCACTGTGGTGTGATTTCCTCAGGCCACCAGGATCATTCAACGCTTCAGTCGCAGGAAATCCATGTCAAAAAAGAAACTCAACAAACCAATGCCGGATCAGGGAGTTGCTTCGGCTCGTGCACGGCGGAAGGACGGTGGTACGCGGGAAACCGTGGAGTCCATCGCCATTGCTTTTGCCCTGGCATTTCTGTTCAAGACATTTCAGGCGGAAGCGTACGTGATTCCCACGGGATCCATGGCACCGACGCTGCATGGGCGACACAAGGAACTGATCTGCCCCAGTTGTCACTTCAATTTTCAAATCGGTGCGTCGACCGAACTGGATGATTCAACCGGGTACCTTCACCCAGGGCGTCGCATCGACAAGACGCTCTGTCCGAATTGCCGACGCGAAGTGGACGCCTTCGATGCTCCCGTCTTCAATGGTGACCGGATCATCGTCAACAAACAGGTCACGGAGTATCGCCGATTCGATGTTGTCGTCTTTAAGAATCCCGAGGAAGGACACGTCAATTACATCAAACGGCTGGTGGGCCTGCCGGGCGAGACGATTCGCATTCGCCAGGGCAATCTCTGGATGAAGCGAGGGGACAATGATCGCTGGCAAACGTTGCGAAAAGACGATCCGGAGATTCAGCGGGATACTCAGCTGCTGGTCTATGATGACAGATACCCCGCTCATGATTTGCTGGACGCCGGATTTCCCGAGCGTTGGGCACCCTCGACTCAGTCCGCGGATGGTCCACCCTCCGCAACTGTCTGGCTCGATTCGGCCAACGCCTGGGCACCGAATCCCGAAGCGCGAGAATACACAGCGGACGCGACAGGCGATGAATGGCAGTGGCTGAGGTACCGCCACTTGATTCCGTCCGCAGAAGACTGGGACGATGCCAATGATGGGCGTCCTATTCAGTCTCCGCGGGCATCACTGGTTTCCGACTACTGTGCGTTCAATGTGGCGAACGTGGGCAGCGTACACCGTGGGAACTGGCAGGACAGCTTCATGTCAGATGCCTATTGGGTTGGCGATCTCACCCTGAACTGCACTCTCGATATTGTCGGGACATCGGAGAATTCGGCGGTTCGCCTGGAATTGGTGGAAGGACCGGACACGTTCGGCTGCGAGATCGATCCAGTCAGTGGCGCCATTCAGATGACTCGAGTGAACTTCCGCACTGACCGGGATGGTGAACGTCCTGAGGTTCTGGTCACCGCGTTGAGCGACATCCAGGGACCAGGCGTGTATGAAGTGAGTTTTGCCAATGTCGACAACCGGCTGCTGTTGTGGATCGATGGCGGCCTGCTGGAATTTGATAGTCCGGTCCTGATCGACCAGAATTTTGTTGATGCTCTGACGACTCGACCGGATGTGGCGGATACTGCCCCCTGCGGGATTGCCGTTCGTAACGCACAGGTCAAGGTGAGGGACCTGTTGGTTCAGCGTGATCTCTATTATCGAAACGATGCCTATCAGTTCTCCCCTGAAGAAGGCTTTACGTCAAATTCGATCGATCCCGTGACGCGGTCGCAGGAAGTCAGCAGCCCGTCGGCACTGCACCGAAAGCTGCGTGATCCGGAAGCATGGGCAGACCACTACGTAGATCAGGCCAATACTGCACACAGTCTGTATGGCCGCTACTCCGAATACCGTCTGGCCGACGATGAGTATTTAATGTTCGGAGACAACTCACCGCGCAGCAAAGACAGTCGACTGTTCGACTACTACAACCGTCCACGCTGGGGTGTGGATGGACACCGATATGCGGTCAAAGAAAAGGACCTGATCGGAAAAGCACTGTTTGTATTTTGGCCGCACGGTGTTCCGTTCCTCAACGACGGTCAGGGATTCACGATTACCAATCACAAAGAACGCAGCCAGAATGGACGTGGAGCGGCCGTAAGAATCAATTATCCCAGTTATCGATTTCCGTTTTATCCGAACGTGTCACGGATGAAGAAGATTCGCTGACAACTCAACAAGCGACGATTGCCGCAACGTCACCTGGATGCGGTGCCCGAGAAGGAATCTCCCATGCCATTGTTGCGGTGCGAAGGACTTGTTAAAGACTATCCTGGAACGCGGGCTGTCGATGGTGTTGACTTCGATGTTGAGCCCGGAGAAATTGTCGGGCTGCTGGGACCGAACGGTGCCGGTAAGAGTACAACGTTTCGGATGGCGTGCGGGCTGATTGCCCCAACAGAAGGGCGTATCTTTCTGCATGACACGGACGTCACACGCTGGCCCATGTATCTGCGGGCTCAGCATGGACTGGGGTATTTGCCACAGGACCAGAGTATTTTCTCACGCTTGTCCGTTGAAGACAATATTTTTGCGATTCTGGAACTGCGAGGTCAGAGTCGGCGGGCTGCGGAGGAACGAGTCGACCAGCTGCTGACTGACTTCGGCCTGGCCGACAAATGCCGGCAGCGGTCCGGGTCCCTGTCGGGAGGCGAACGGCGGCGGCTCGAAATCGCAAGGTCACTGGCGAGTGATCCGGAGATCATCCTGCTTGATGAACCGTTCACCGGCATTGATCCCACCACGATCCACAGCATTCAGGATATCATCCGCAGTTTGAAAAATCAGGGCATCGCGATTCTCATGACCGACCATCGTGAGCGTGAACTGCTGACGATCGCTGACCGCAGCTACGTGATCGGTGAGGGGCGGGTCGTTGTTTCGGGGGATGCGGAAACCGTGCTGAACGATCCGGATGCGATCGCCAGTTACTTTGGCAAACGTTTCGATGCGGAATCAATTATCGAGAGTCGCGATTCCTTTCGAAAGGCGGGATAATGAGTTCGGGATTTGGCGAAGACCCGCCGCTGGAGTCATTGACCTCACGTGGACGTGACTGGCCATGTTTAAGGCAGTTCGGGTTGTTCATGGAGAACAAAGTTGGCGCTCTGCAAAATGTGCTGCGCCGAGTCGAACGACCGGACCTCCAGATTATTGGCCTGTCGATCGTGGATTCAGCCGACTGCTCCATCGCGCGACTGATCACCAACAACTATGAACGAACGCGTGAACTGCTGGAATTCTCCGGTGTGACGAAATTTGAGACCGACGTCATTGGCTTGCTGTTGCCGGACACAGAGCAGCCGCATACGAGCGTCTGCAGCAGCCTGATGTCGGCCGAACTGAATGTGCAGTATGTTTATCCGCTGATGTACCGCCGCAACGGTCGCGGTTCAATCGCCGTGTACATTGACAATATCGACGAAGCTCTTCGAGTCCTCCGCGAGCAAAACTACGACTTCGTGACCGAAGACGATCTGCTGGAGTACGACGAGTACTTCGACTGACTTCCACAACAGCGTGTTGCGCTGCTTCGTGGCCGCGAGGAAGCTGCCAGTGCCCATGATCCATGGCCGCCACCAGCCGGAACCCGCCACGACTGTTCGAAAACTGCTCTACAGCGTATTACGCTGATTTGTGGCTGCGGCGGAGGTTCCAGAGCCGATATTCCATTGCTCACGCGAGCCAGCACCCACCACGACTTTTCGAAAACTGCGCAACGTGGCTGAGCAGTTCGACGCTGACTTTCGGTCCGTTCCTCGCGAGGGACCTCCAGGTCCGGCAGCGTTTTGTCGGAATTCAGCCAGCAGGCGTCCCTTCGAGTGGTCCGATTTCTCCGCGACGTGGCAGCCTTTTTTGAGGCATCGTTCGCCAGCAGGCATCGGTTCCGAATATTTCAGTCAATCTGGTGTCCGCCAGCGACCCGGACCGCGTTGATCACAATAACTGCAATGGCAATCGACACACGTATTCGCCTCGGTTCGTTGCAGCAAATATTCAGGGTGGGTAACATCGCAGGACTGACACTATGAATTGTTTGCGAAGGTGGGTAGACGATATCCAAACCGACGTACAGTTTATTCGGCCTGCTTTCGCTGCACGGAACGCAGTCTGCCAGAATCGACGGAGCGACTCACGTCACCAGGGTGAGGTCGAAGCGCCGTCGATGCCACAAAATGTCAATCCGACCAAACCGCTGCTGTTGGGCGTTCGTGGCCGACCGCCGCTTGACTGCACATTTCTCCGATCGGCAATACGTCTGGAGACACGGATTCGTCCTGCCCATTCCTCGGGTTGGAGCGATTTCAGTTCAACGACACCTCGACACCGCCTATCCGTCGCTCCCGTAATCTGTCGAGTGAAGCGGACCGAATCTTCAGTGGATTCGATGGGGTTCAGCTCAGACGACAGTTCGTTTCCATATTCGCTCAGAAGGAAAACTCCACATGAAACAGTTTCAGTTTTACGGCATCACATTGGCCCTGGCGGCAGGGATCGTGGCATTGCCTGTGTTACTCAATGCTCAGGATAATAACTCCGACAGTTCACAGGACGATGCGGATGCGAAGTCAGCAGAAGAAATCAAAGTGACCGACATGACGTTGGCCGACCTGATGTCCGTGCTCGCCTCACCGGAAGACACCCTTCCGGCTGAAATACAGGATCCTGCCTTCCGCATCTATGTCGATATTTCGCTGCTGTCAGTTGCGTGGAGTGATTTAAATGCCGTGCTGATGACGGACGTGGCACTGCAGCTTCAGGCCGGTGAACAGATTCTGCGCCGCCCGCATCGTGCCGTGAGTTCACAGGACCTGCTCAAAACGGCTGCGAAAATCGCGGCTGAAAACAACGACGACCTCACACTGGCTCGCATCAAGGCGGCCGCGGAAAGCAGCGGCGACAAGGAACTGGTCGGAGAAGTGGCGATCGCTTCAAAAATTGGTGGCAGCGCACGGGACATCACGCCGGAGATGCAGATTCCCGTGGGCGCACTTCAGGCAAACGACTATGCCGATCTCGAAGGGTTTCTGCTGGCCATCCGTGCCGCTCGTCTGGCGGGTGACGCAGAAGTTTTGGCGTCACTGGCCGACGAAGCCGGCAATCTCACCGGGCTGACGGATCAACAGAGTGAATCTCTGGAGAAAACGATTTCTGAAAGTCTGGCCATGGTGAAGCAGGCTGGAAAAGGCGATCCCACGGTCGATACCCTGGAAAAAATTCGTGAGGCAACTCGAGGCTTCGTCGGCCACTTTGGTCATGGCAGTTTCCACGGCCACGCTGGCGGCGGGCGCCGCGGCGGCGGCCGACATGGTCATTTTGGCGGCGGCCGCGGTCACTTCGGCGGTCACTGGGGACACCACGGCGGTGGTCACTGGGGCGGACACTGGGGCGGTCGCCACGGCGGCGGTCATCACGGTGGCGGTCACCACGGTGGCGGTCACTGGGGCGGTCATCATCACCACTAGGCCCTGAACAAGCGACCCACTGAGTTTGTTTTTGGGATGGAAATTGCGCAGCGGAGCTCGGTCGGCGATGCGAAATCG
>JBDOMX010000394.1:0-1575 GCA_039831615.1 Planctomycetaceae bacterium | reverse complement strand
GAATTGGGGGGACCGGTGATAACCAGTCATGAATTCCCGCATCTGCTGGTCCACAAACTCCTGCACGTTTCGGAACGAATGGTCGAACGGAAACCGTGGCCGCGACACATCATCAATAACGTCGATGTCAACCTGACCGTGGTAACGTGCCGATGTCAGCAAGCGGCTGAGAGCTTTGTAGCTGGCAAGATCGTTCTTGTACCGATAGTGCTCTGCTGGGTACTTGCTCGTCTTTGGGGACTGCATCAGTGGCGGTTTGTTAAGCAACCGATAGTGAATCTGCCGGATGCTCAGCGGCCAGAAGTCCCGCAGGTCGCGGATGACGTATCGTGCGGCCTCAAGAAAGTCCATTCTGCGATCTGAGATAACCTGAACGTGCTTAGCTCCATGGACAACGGTGAACTCAGCGGCAACGTTCGTCATTGCCATGTCATGCCGATACAGCAATTCTCCAGGAGCCTGGTCGCTGTACCGCAGCAATGATTCTTTCAGGATCGCACTGACGGTCTTGACACGCTGCGGGTTGTATTCGGTCAGCAGTCGGTGAAAGTCATCGTTGTTCGCGCGGGTGACATCCGGTTTGATTCGCACCGGAATGTGTTCCATCTCCAGACATTCACATGCGTAATATCGCCGGTGACCACTGATGATGAAATTGTCGGCGGTCACGATGATCGGCTCTTCCAGTCCACGTGTTGTGATGGACCTGATCAGCGCGGTCATTTGTTCGTCGTGTACCAACGCACCATAGATATCGTCATTTTCCGGCGATGGATGAACATCACTAATTGGGACGATTTCAACAGCGAAGTCAGGGCCGATCATGCGTCCGCCCTCCCGCAGTCCGATGGATTGGTCGCGTTTGCAATCGGATCGCGTTCTGCGTCGCTGGAAGGCCCGTCCACCGGGCTTTGTGAACAGTCCCGCAGGCGTTCGATCGCCTGCTCCCGTCGTTCGTCGCTCAGATACCAACGCTCGTACAACTTGGCGTACCTGGCGGCAGCTTCGATGTGGTCGACGTGGAAGACGGCATTCACGCCGTCGTCGCCTCGCTGCGACTTCTCCTGGATCACCCAGGGTTCTTTCATGAGGCGATTGCACAGCGGCACGTGGCCCTCATCCATGCAGACGGCCAGCAGATCCCCGCCCCACGGACAGACATGACCACGGCTTCCCCGCAGGATCCAGTTCCACGGATCGGTGTTGCTGTTCGTGGTGCTGCCGGACTCGGCGAAGTAGCTTTCCTCGGTCGCCACCCGGTACTTGCTGTCGAACCGTTCTTTCAAATCGAGGCAATCGCATCCGTCATCTTGCGTGGTGACTTCATCGCTTTTTGCTTGTATCATTTGTCCGTTCCTGTTGGGCCGGCTGCTTCGCGTCGAAACGATTGCCGGCTGATGAATTCGAATGCCTCGTCGGATCCGTCCGGCGAGGCGTTTTTCGTCAGACCCACTGCCTAGTGGGTTTCGGCACATGCCGATTGCGTTTCGCTGGCGGCCGGGGAGCGTTCTGCGACTGGAACGCATCGAGCGAATCCTGCGTGACTCGCCATTGCCGCTTGCGGCCGTCCGGTGC
>JBDOMX010000358.1:0-1575 GCA_039831615.1 Planctomycetaceae bacterium | reverse complement strand
CTGTTGATGTTTCCCGGACACCAGTTGCATTCCATCGACGCGAATCATAGCGAAACAACCCGAATTTCAGTTGCCGGTGACATTGCGTTGATACTTCGGGAAGAATACGTGAACCTGGAATTTGGTCGGACGGCGCAGAAACACTGGTTGCAGTTGCCACTTACGGAAAGGCGTGTCGACGATGATTCGTGAGGGAACGTCCCAGTTGAATGTCCAATTTCGAACAAGGAATGTCCAGTTTTGAAGTGAATCGCAGGAAGTGGCATAGCGGATGACGATCGATTTGATTTGGAAGATCGGTTAATCGAGTTTGCGGTGCGAGCGATAAATGTTGCAGAATCGCTGCCGGACACTCGATCAGGGAAACACGCCGGAGGCCAGCTTTTGCGATCCGGAACTTCTCCGGCACCGAACTATGGAGAGGCACAAAGTGCGGAATCCAGGAAAGATTTTATTCACAAGCTCAAGGTCGCGCTAAAGGAGTTGCGTGAGACGATGATCTGGCTGAAAATCATCGAAAGAAAGCCGTTGTGTGAACCGCATTGGATGAAAGACATCATCGAAGAATGCGACGAATTGATCGCGATCCTGGCATCCAGCATCAGGACGGCACAAGACAATCACAAGTAGCCAGACAGTGGCTTCCTTTCACACCAAGAAAATGAGTTTCCTTCTACATTGAATATTCCTTGTTCGACATTGGATATTCAGATTGATCCAACATGAACTCTCAACTTCATAATCGACGCGAACATCTCTACGGACTTGGCGCTGGCATCGGCAGCGTTGCATTCTCATCGATGCTGGCAGAAGCTGCTGGCGCCGATGGTTTGCAGCAGCCGCACTTTCCCGAAGCCAAAGCGAAGCACTGCATCTTTCTGTACATGGAAGGAGGGCCGTCGCATATCGACACCTTTGACCCCAAGCCGAAGTTGAAGGAACTGCATTTGCAGGAGTTTAACCGTTCGGGCGAAGAGCAATCGGCGATGTCCAGCGGCAAGCGGTACTACGTGCAAAGCCCGTTTGAGTTCAAAAAACACGGAGAATCCGGCGCGGACATGTGCCATCTGTGGGAGAACCTGGCCGGCGTTGCGGACGAGCTGTGCTTCTATCGTGGCTGTCAGGTGGAATCCGTTAATCACCCGACCGCCAATTACCACGTCAACACCGGCAACCGTTTCGGCGGTGACCCGGCACTGGGCTCGTGGGTTAACTACGGGCTGGGCACGGAAAATAAGGATCTGCCTGGTTTCATTGTGCTGCCCGAACTCGCTCATCCACAGGGCGGGGCGGCCAACTGGTCGAACGGGTTCCTGCCCACCAGTCTGCAGGGCACTCCGCTGCGGCCCAAGGGTTCACCGATCCTGGACATTCATCCGCGCGAAGAGATCACTCGTCCCCATCAGCGAAAGACGCTCGACTTTCTGGGCCAGCTGAACAAACGCCACGCGGCTCGGCATCCTGGGCACGATCAGCTGGCCGCTCGCATGCAAAGCTACGAACTGGCGTTTCGGATGCAGATGCAGGTGCCGGATATCGTCAACATCTCCGGCGAATCAAAGCAGACACTGGATC
>JBDOMX010000068.1:0-6442 GCA_039831615.1 Planctomycetaceae bacterium | reverse complement strand
TCGGCACCTGGCTGGCCGTCACGCTGATGCTGGGGCTGCTGCTTTCAGTGCGATTGCGATATGGCGGGATGTTGATTGCGATTGTGATTTGCGGATTTGCGATGCCGATTTTGCTTTCGATGTGCAGCTTCGCATTTCTATTTCAGGGTGGTCAGTTTGGCGATCATTTGATCTTTGGGATGCTCATGGTGCTGGAAGCCGCTGCCTGTGTGTTTCTGTGGATGAAATTGGTCGCTGACATTGACCGTGCTGGCGCATAGATGGGGATTCCAAAAGTCTGTGATGGAATGCGATTCGAACAGAACAAGTGGCGGAACCAGAAACAAATTTTGCATTGGGACTCCTAAGATCCATGAATCATCGAAATCTACAACAGATCTTCCCGGCTTGTTTCGGCAAAGGGGTTTGGCAGAGGGTCGGCCTCCTGGTCATCGCCGTCCTCGCAGCGCGACAGACAGTCGCTGGTGCCGATCAGACTGCTGTTCAGCACTCGTTTCTGGGACTTGGCAAAGCCAACAAGGCAGTCATTGTCGGGGAGGATGGAACCGTTGAATGGAAGATGAACCTTCCCTGCAGCGATGGCTGGATCATGCCGGGCGGCACCGTGCTGCTGGCGGTGTACCCCTGCGAGACGTATCCGAAAGGCGGCGTGGTCGAAGTGGATCGTGCGACGAACGCCGCGGTCTTTGCCTTTCTCGGCCGCGAAAAGGAGCTCAGTCCGGCTCACCCTCTGTCGGGCGGCCGGTTCCTGGTCGCAGAACTTGGTCCGGAACCCCAGGCCATCGTGATCAATCGCGCGGGAGAAGTTCTGTCAACAATGCCATTTCAATGTCAGACGGAAAATGCGCACATGCAGACGCGCATGTTGCGTCTGCTTCCCGATGGCAACTACATTGCCCCGCATCTCCTGGACTTCGCCGTCAAGGAATATGATCCGGCAACGGGCGACGTTGTGCGAGTCTTTGCGACGGATGATCGAGGTCGGGAAAAACGCGACTGGCCGTTTACAGCGATTCGTCTGCCCAACGGACAGACACTGGTCGGATGCACCAACGGAAACCGCGTGATTGAACTGGATGCTGACGGGCAGATCGTCTGGAGTGTGACGAATGAAGACATCGGCGAAGCTTTATTCAACGACGCCTGTGGAGTCCAGCGCCTGCCAAACGGGAATACTGTCATTTGCAGCTATCATGCTCAGGGTGACGAGGTCAAGTTGTTTGAGGTGACAAGAGGCAAGACAGTTGTCTGGCGCTATTCCGGCATGGAAAAAAGTTTTCACCATGCGCAGATCCTGACGACCAATGGTCAGCCACTGACGGGCGACCTGCTGAGGTAGTTGGCAATGTCGACGTCACCCGAATCTGTTTCTCAGCTTGATAATTTGCTCTCCGAACCCGATGCAGGAGTGCTCAGTGTCGTCGGCGGCACGACTGGTGAATTCATCGTGCTGGGGGCCGGCGGAAAAATGGGCTTTCATGTTTGCCGGATGCTGCAAAGATCGCTGGAGGCGGCGGGGAGATCTTACCCGATTGTTGCAGTTTCGCGCTTTGGAGACCTGCCAACTCGGAAGAAGTTTGAACAGGCCGGTTTCGATGTGCGTGCCGTCGATCTGAGTGATCGGACACAGCTTTCCGGGCTTCCGGACGCAGCCAATGTCATCAATCTGGCTGGAGTCAAGTTCGGTACGCAAGGTCGACCGGAGTTGCTGCAGCGACTCAATGTCGAGATGCCAAAACTCATCGCCGAACGCTACAGAGACTCTCGGATTGTCGCGCTGTCAACCGGGTGCGTGTATTCGTTTGTCACGCCGGAGTCAGGTGGGTCGACGGAAGAGTCACGAACCGAGCCTTCTGGTGCCTACGCACGATCGTGTCTGGGTCGGGAGCAGGCATTCATTGATGCTGCAGAGCGATGGGGTACCTGTTCCAGTTTGATCCGACTGAACTACTCGATTGATCTGCGATACGGGGTGCTCGTCGATATTGCCCAAAAAGTGCTGGCGGGAGATCCGATCGAGCTCAGCATGGGGTACGCAAATATCATCTGGCAACGTGATGCCATCTCACACATTATCCAGACGTTACCTCATTCATCCGCATCACCGTTTGTGATCAACGTGACGGGGGCCGAGATCGTCCGAATTCGCGACGTGGCTAAAGCGTGTGGCCGGAGATGTGGACGCGACGTCACGTTGACAGGCAGCGAAGCGCCAACGGCCTGGCTGAGCAATGCGGAGAAGTCGCATCGCCTGTTTGGTGTTCCTGCGACGTCGACTGAACAAATGATTGAATGGACCGCGGCGTGGCTGCAGCGCGGCGGCCAGACACTCGGAAAACCGACTCATTTCGAAACGCGAGACGGAGAGTACTGAAACTCGCCGGCGTGAAATCGACATTCCTTTGAACGGAACTTCCCCTGTGAAACCGACTGGTCATCTGGCTTTGCTGTGCGCTGTCTTTTTTGGGTTGAGGATGGTTTCGGTCGGTACGCTGCCCGATGAATCCATCGAGGGATCGCCTGAAGAACACGAGCTGCCCCCGAGCGAACTTCCGCTGATGAACGGCAAGGTACAGGTCCCGGTTCAGTCCTGGCCACAGCGTCCCGGGCCGAGAACCGTGCGCGCGTCAATTCATTATCCGGCCGGCCGGTTGGAAGGCGTGAACGCGCAGGCCGGGATCATGCTGACGCTGCACAACTGGGGAGGAGAAGATTGTGCTGGAACGGCCAACCCCGATGTTCTTTCGAGTCAACTCAATGTGATTGCTGTTTGCGTGAACTATCTGCAAAGCGGAAGAAGTGCGGCGATTGAATCGTCTGAACCCTATGACTGCGGTTATTTTCAGGCGTTGGATGCTCTGCGTGCTCTTGCGTATGTGCGTGACGGGCTGAAACGACTGAATCGGCGCTGGGATGACGGTCGCCTCTATTGCACGGGAGGCTCCGGCGGCGGAAACGTCACGCTGATGGTGAACAAGCTGGCACCGCGCACGTTTGCTGCGGTCATCGACATGTGCGGCATGAAGAAGCTCAGCGACGATATTGCCTTCAACCTGTCCGGAGGAAGTCCGCTGAATGCACGCTGGAGCCGTGATCCAGCGAGTCCGAATTATTTGACCAGTGACGCTCAGCAACTTCGGTTCGTCGGCGACCCGCAGCATTTGCAGATCGTGAAGTCACTGGAGCCGGCAGCTAAAATCATCGTCGTGCACGGCGTCGACGATGCGACGTGTCCGTTTGCGGATGCTCAGGAATTGGTGTCCAATTTGCAGGCTGCGGAACTGGATGTCGAACCGCACTTCATCACAAAGGAGGACCTGGACGGGAAGGTCTTCACCAGTTCCGGGCACAGTCTGGGCAACCGCACGGAAATTGTCCTGCAGGTTGCCGGTCGGTACCTTGACCCGGACAGCCCGGAGACACTTCGCCGAGCGGGACCCAGTGATTTCGACAGACGGACGGTGGTCCGCTACCCGACGGCTGGCGGACACTTTGTGATTTCATACCGGAAGGGGTTCCCGGAGGGATCGTTCCGGAAGGAGTGATTCAACAGCCACGGGGTTGTCTGACTGAAAGTTTGAATGGGTCGACGTCGTCCGCCGCGCTACTCCTCTTCCGGCGTGGCGATTTCGTCGCCGTGCAGGAGTTCCTCCAGTACTGTGATTTCGTCGCGAAGCGTGGCAGCCGTCTCGTAGTCCTCCTGACGAATAGCTTCCCGCTGCTTGTTCCTGAGCTGCAGAACTCGCGACTGGTCGTCCAGCGACACCGCCGTGCGCGACGGACGTTTGCCCGTGTGGGTCAGCTCCTCGTGGATATTCTCCAGCAGCGGCTTTAGCTGTTCACGGAATTCGTCATAACAGAATGGGCATCCCAGCCGACCGACCTCACGGAATTCGCTCGTCGTAATCCCGCAGCCGGAACATGTCAGACCGTCGAGGTCTTCGTCGGATGCGGCATGCAGTTCTTCCAGTTTTGCGGCCAAGTCAGCGGCGACAGAATCCGATTCGTTTGATTCCGAGTCGTCCAGATAATCACGGGCGCATTTTTCACACAGATGGATTTCGCTGGCATGGCCTTCCATCACTTCCGTGATGTGCAATGTTGCCTGGTTGGCACACTGTCGACATTTTTTCATCGTTCAACTCTTTCACCGGGGCAGCTGCCCAATCCACTCATTCTGAACAAGTGTTCGCGAACGACGCACGAATGTCAAAGGATCCGTGGTTGAAACCAACGGCCTGCTGTCGTTCGCCTGGTGGTCAGAGGTTCCGGCTATTGTTTCATCGCGGCGGCCAGAATCTGCGATGTACTTTCTCTCATAATGCGAGGATCAACAAGTTCACCGTTTTGCAGAGTCGCCCGCACAGCCTTGCCCGAGATAAAGACCGGCTTTTCTTCGTCATGATTTGACATCAGGTCAACGCGGCCGATCGATTCATAGTATGCCGCAAATCCGACATTGATCGGCTGAATCTTCAGATTGCCGTTGAGTTGTCCGAAGATCTCCTGAGCATCGAAATCGCCCCAGATGGCGGCCCCATCGTGGAACGGAGCATCGGCGTGCTTGCGGCCGATCACGATGTGTGTGTAGCCCATGTTCTGACGATAGATCCCGTGCATGACGGCTTCTTTTGGTCCACCGTAGAACATCTTGATATCCAGACCGAGCAGCTGGACTCGATCCGGAACGCTTTCACCGCGAGGGCCCCACAGATCTGCATCGCTGTCGCCCTCACCCAGACCACGGCCATCGATCAGCGCCTCATACGTTTGCATGCGAATCTCCGCGCTCACGTCGTCGCCCTTGGTTTCTCCGACGAGCGGGTTCAGAACAGCACCCGCATTTTTGCCGCTGCGGATGAGTTCCTCGAGTGCGTACACCATGGCGTATTCGTGAGCTCGGTGCAGTGGATTGCGGGTCTGGAAGGCAACGACCGCCTCCCATCCGGTCTTGGCGAGGACGGCCCGGACTTCACGAGGAGTCAGGACGTACTTTCCGAATTTTGAGTTTTTGGGTTGAGGCAGCGCCTGGAGTGACCCGCCGATCAGGTGTGTTTTGTCCGCATCATTGACTAGGACCATGTCGGCACCGGGATGATCGGTGCGTTCGGTGCCATAGACACTCTTAAGATACTCCGGTTTGTTCCATTCGTAGACATCTTCGATATCGACCGTTGCCACGATCTTCCCTGCGGGGCAGCTCAAAGCGACTTTTTGTCCGGACGACAAATGGCCTGCCAGTTCGGAGGTGACGGGGAACGCAATGGGAATCGTCCACGCGTATTTACTGCCGGCTGAATCCACGGTGGATTCTTCAAGCACCTGATTCCACTGGCGGGACGTCATCGGGCCGGTGAGCGGGCTGAGTGTCCCGTCCGCAATTCGATAGACACTGGAAAGGTCGGCGGCAGAAACGGGAACACAGGTCAACCCCCCGGCTTCTGCCAGGAAGGATTTGCGGTCGCTCTCGGCAACCGTACAGCACACAGGTTCAGTCAGTCCGCCGTGCGGAACAATCAGGTCGGCCATCGGTAAGGTTTCCATGTTAGGGCAATACGTTCTGGAAGCTCAAAGTGCAGGGCTGTGCGAAGGACCCGTGCTGAGCGCGGTGATTCTGGACAGGCACCGTCAGCATCGGGCGTTCAGCGGGCCATTTTCGAAAGACACTCGCGAAGGCCGGGTGTCTGTCCCCCGTGATTTCCGTTGAGATTCCAGCCGTGGCGTATTCTGCTTACAGAAAACGCGCCGCACCAGTCGAATCATTGAAGGGATGTCGTGCCTGCACGGGCGACACTAGAGGAACCGCAGATGGCCGTCAAGCACTTCTCATGCGAGAGAATCGAGGATGGCCAGCCGACGTCGCCCGCTCAATCAATCTCCGATGATCTTCACGAGCACACGTTTGCGGCGGCGACCGTCGAATTCGTAGTAAAAGATGTGTTCCCATGGTCCAAGATGCAGCTGTCCTTTGGTGATCGCCACCACGACCTCGCGTCCCATCACCTGACGTTTGTGGTGAGCATCGGCGTTGTCTTCGCCGGTTCGGTTGTGGTGATATCTGTCCGGGGATGGATCGAACGGGGCCAGTTCTTCAAGCCATTTGTCATAGTCGCGATGGAGCCCCGGTTCATTATCGTTGATGAAGACACTGGCCGTGATATGCATGGCGTTCACGAGGACCAGACCATCCTGGACGCCACTTTCACTGACAAGTTCTTCCACTTCATGCTGAATGGAAATGATTTGACGCCGCTGAGGCACGTCCATCCAGAGTTCTTTCGTGAGAGTCTTCATATTGTTGACCTGTGAAAATCGCGGGTGAGGATGCCTTGAAACGGCCAAAGTCGTCATTGTCGGCCTAGCCTGCATTGCGCACCATTTTTCAACGCAAACGCCTCCTCGAGCGTAGGAAGAGTGGAAAAACATTTCACTTCATAAGCAC